>NVXP01000009.1 GCA_002733985.1 Fluviicola sp.
ACAATAAAAGCATTGAACAAAAGTTAATGGTTGAAAAATCTGAAGGTTTAATCGTTGAGCGATCAACAAAAAAAACATTCACTGGTCATGTCAATCTTACAAATGAAGAAGGAATAAACTTCAAAGGGTTCGTAAAGGATGGTAAGAGAGAAGGTGAATGTAGTTGGATAAAAACGAACGGTGACACTCTAGAATATCAACGGTTTCACGATGGTGAAGTAATATATTCCGTTCAATTTAATATTAATGGAAAAAGAGATGTTTTGTGGATTCAAAGCAATCCTCCATTAGAGAAAAAGGATACAGTATTAATTGACGATGTAATAAAGCTGTTACTTGAATCAAAGTATACTGAAATAGGTGAAAGGATTGTGTCACGAGATCTCCCATACGCAGATTTAATAGGAAGACAAATGTCAGAGTTTAACTCTGATCTTGGCGCGTTGCATAACATTGAGATTCTAGAGATAACTAAGAGAGCATATAATTTCCGACCTGAAAAATATTTAGAGTTAAAAACAATTTTCAAATTTGACATAACAGAAGTCTTGATGGGAGTTCGATTATTAGAAAATGAAAATAACCTTCATTCAGTTGAAGTTTGGGAGATTAAATCGAAAATGCAAAAAGAGTATCTCGACTTTGATATTTGGTCATTTATGAATTTGTAGGATAATGCTAACAGGCTTCAGTGCACTTTATACCTTGGAAGTACCTTTCAGAATAGAATAAACCAAGAGCAATGCTAAGAAGTAACTCTTCACTTATTGCTAGCAACTGCCAATTTTCATACGTACTAATTCACATGTTATCACGCTGAAGTAGTAATGCTTACCTGAATTCAGTCGAGGAATTGTGTTAGATTTGGCATCACCAAATCTGTATTATGCAACATCTACTACCGGGAGTTTTGATACTAGTTCTCACTTTTTTTTCCTTTTTGGAAAAAGCCTTTGCACAAGATRTTTCTGTTTCACAGGAYAAAATTRAGCATTCATTCGATCGAGCTTTAAAGCATTTTGGWGATGAAAATCTTCAGTTAATTGTTGATGAGTCCGAGTACCTAAAATTTATTGGATCCGATAATAGAGARGGCGAGGGTAAAGAGGTTTGGCAATTGTACATGAAGATTAGATTATACGATTATCGGTTGGAGGAACTACTTGCAACGAATAGCAGAGTTCAGTTAGTAATTAGTCATGGAGAGCAACTTCGTTATAAAGATAGGGGGCTATTATATGCTAGTATATCCACGGGGTACAAGCATTGTAGAAACTTTGCTCTTTCCAATTATTTTCTAAAGGAGTGCAAGAAGTATCCCGACATTGTTTCACCTCAGTTTGTAAATTCGAACATGGGATTGGGGTTTTTGGAAATGAAAGTGTTGGATTCAGCAATCTATTATTTGGAGTTGTCTATTAAGTACACAGAGCGGGGTAGTATGGAGAATGTGGGCTTGTTAAGTGATATTGGTTTTGCATACTTTTTAAATGAGTCCTATCAAAAATCCCATCACTATTATCTAGATGCCTTGGATGCGTTTTCAATTGAGGCAAAAGACTCTAATCATTATTATAATCTGAAGAGTAACATAGCCTCGTTGATGGTACAGAGGAAAGAATATGATGTAGCCATTGAGTTACTTGAGGAAGTAGAGAGACGGGGGGATAGATTTCCTGGCCTGTATGCAGAGGTTCAATTGAAAAAGGTTGATGTCCTAATCCTGACAGAACGGTTTGATGAACTTAAAAAGTACCTCGAGGAATCTGATGTCACGACAATTATTGAACTCCCGATTAAAAACAAGCTTCATCAGTTAAAGATATTGATACGCGCATATATATCACTTCGAGAATTCAACCATGTATCCTCATACCTGAAAGAAATACATGATGTTTATGACTATAAAGAATTCCTATCCGATAGTGTTGCCTTATCCGCTCAGCAAGGGGCATTGAAAGTCTTTAAATCCTCGGGAGAGATGACAAAACTCCATTTGGCTCAAATTAAATTGACCAACGGCTCTTTAGAAAAGGCAATCATTTTAGTTGTAAGTATTTCCATCGTATGTATTGTCATCTTTTTGTTCATTCTCAAACTAAGGCGAAAAAGAAATCGTTTGATGGAGGAGATGAGTCAGGTTACCTTAGATAATAAACGTCTAGAGCTAGATAAGTTGCTAAGTATTACAACAGGGAGTGTAGAATTAATGAAAGAGTTAGACACTAAACTTCAAGGGGTTTTGCAGAAAGAAGAGATGGCAAAAGAAATTCGAAGTGTTATTCTATTTGTTAAGGAGCAGGCAAAGGTTGAACATCTAAGACAAAGAATGATTGACTCGGCTGATTCGCTAGGAGAGCTTCTGTTTCGTGATCGAATAATTGAACGGCACTCAAACCTTACTTCGTCAGAATTGCAATTGGCAATATTGCTACGCCTTGGAATGGGTAATACTGAAATAGCAATGTTCAAAAATGCTGAATTAACATCAGTTCGCACATTGAAAAATAGACTTAAAAATAAATTAGACATCGGAAATGAGATTGATCTAAGCCAGTATTTAAAGGGGTTGTAGAGGATAGTTTACGGATTGTTGACGGCTAGATTTGTTGTTGTGAAGAAATAATTAGAATCTTGCATCACACAAATCAATCGCCATGTACTACGAAAATAAATCGATTATCACCACACTCTTCTTGTTCCTTTTTGGGCATTTATTTTCTCAAATAAACCCGTCAGACGGTTGTTCGGGATTGCCATCACTCACCGTTAGCACAACTGGATGTATAACGAATTCATACACACTTCCGGGCACGTTTACAAACGGCGGTATTGTCACATCATCATGTGTAGGAGGGTCACTTAATAGAGATGACGGTTGGTATAGCATAACCCCAACATTCAGTGGTCCCATTACGATTGAACTCACGGGCAATCGAAAAAGAACGCTTGCCGTTTGGTCTGCTTGTGGAGCTGGGGTAGAAATCGCCTGCGACAAACAAAATGCAGGAACTCCATCCATTGTAACCTTTAGTGCTATTTCGGGGACGACGTATTATCTTCAGTTACACCGTCATCAAGGAAACAATACAGCCAGTATGACGGGGTCGATTTGTGTATATTCCCCCCTTTCGGGTCCCGTAAATGTCAGCTCAGAAATTCAACTCTGGCTGAAAGCTGGAAGTACTGTTCTAAATGGAGGTTCTCCTGCTTTAGACGGTCAAGCGGCCAATTCGTGGGAAGATTTATCGGGTGTAAGAGTAAACAATGCCAATGACGCTTTGTATGACGCTCCGAGATACAGAGATAATGCAGCGGACTATGTTAACTACCGGCCAACAGTAGACTTTGATGGTATCAACGATGGTTTGGACCTTGGAAACGACTATATTTATTCAACTGGCGTCGGGTCCCAAAATGGACTTACATGGTTTGCCATCGTAGAACCTGACGATCCCGGAATTGCAAAATCACGCCAATTTATTATGGATTTTGGTCTGTTCTCATCATATGGCTACGGGTTTGGCTATGGGGATTCCCACTATCAAGGTCATGCCGTTAGTAATTTTGGAGGGGCCTTTATGGAATCTACACATGCTGGTGGAACAAGTCGTAGGCTTATTCGTTACCAGGTTGAATTTGGTGTTGATCTTGAATATGCTCTAGATGGACTTGTTGTGAACTCAACATCAATCACGGCAACCTCTGCGAGCAATGCTTATATCTTAGAAAGTCAAATTCCTACATCGGGTTCTGGTCCTGTAACTATCGGGCACCTGAGCAAAACAGATCAATTGGGGTCTCAAGGAGGGCGTATGCTTGATGGAAGTCTATCTGAACTTATTGGATACAGTTCGAATTTATCTTCCAATGAGATACAGATAATGGAAAGTTATCTGGCCTTAAAATATGGAATCACACTGGACAATTCCTTGGGAGGAACATCAGGAGATTATTTATCATCAGCTTCTACCTTATTTTGGGATGCTTCAGTTTCTCCGGGATATCAAAATGATATTATCGGTATAGGAAGAGATAGTCAGGATCCTGTGATTCAGAGACAATCGCACGCTATTGATGATAGTTCTCGGATATACATGAACACGCTCGCCATTTCTAATGCAGCAAATTCAGGAGTGTTTAGTAATGACCGCTCATTCGTATTAATGGGACATAACACGGGTGAAAATTGTGCGACAATTGCAGCGAATGTAGAAATACCATTAGGCTTAACAAACTGCATACTTTATTCCCGGTTGGAGCGAGAATGGAAAGTAACGAATACAAATTATCCACAAAATTTCAATGTTGATATCGCCCTTAATTCTTGTGCCTCACCAACATTGGTAAATACGTCTGAATTGCGTTTTCTAGTAGACGATGATGGAGATTTTTCCAACGGAGGAACGCAGTGTTATTTCAATGGTGACGGTTCAGGTATCGTGATTTCCTATGCTAACCCTTACATAACGGTCTCAAATATTAGCAATTCCCATATTCCTGATAACTCCATTCGCTACTTTACTATTGCTTCTATTCAAGTAAGCACGCCATTACCAATAGAGCTTATTAACTTTCATGGCACATGTGCACCAAGCTCAAATATCCTGTCATGGACAACAGTAACAGAGACCAATAATGATTTTTTCAAGGTTCAAAGAATGACTACGGAATATAATACGTGGAATACAATTGGTGTCATTCAAGGAGCAGGAACAAGTACTGATCTTATTGTTTATCGATATGAGGATGTAGCTCCACCAAAAGAGAGCTATTACCGTTTGCTTCAAGTAGATTTTGATGGGGCTTCTGAGGTGTCACATTCAATAAGTATTGATCGATCTCAATGTGATAATTCGAGTATCCACATATATCCAAATCCAGCATCAGGATATTTACAATTTTCAGGTATAAAAGATGGATTGTTTGAATTTGTCATTGAAGATCTTACAGGACGTATTGTGTCAACGTTTAGTGCAAACACGAATACGAAACTAGATGTTAGTTTTTGGCCGTCAGGGATTTATATTATTACGATCATTAAGTCAGGAACACGAATTGACACCTGTAGGGTCATAAAGCAATAGGTCTAGATTTTATAGTAAATAGTTACAGGCATGAAAACAGATATAGAGAAAATACTCTCGGTCTGGAGAGGTCAATGTAATTATCAAACTGAAAGAGGAGGGGATCGTACTTCGCAAAGACATGAAGTTGAAGTTCTCTACGAAATTATTGGAGTAATATTGGTACGCTTTGGAATGAGTAATACTGAAATAATAATGTTTAAAAATGCTGAATCAACATCAGTTCTCACATTGAAAAACAGGTTTAAGAACAAATTAGATGTCAGGAACGAGGTTTATGTCCCTGTGTTTAAAAGGAGTGTAAGGGTAGTTTACGGATTGTTGACGGCTAGATTGGTTGTTGTGAAGAAATAATTGGAATCTTGCATCACAAAAAAAACAATCACCATGTACTACGAAAATTACTTAGCGATTAAGGCATATTGTACTTCTATTACATTATTACTGTTTGTAACGGCGGTAGCTCACGCGCAATCTCCAGGAGGGGTTCCAAGCCTTCAATTATGGTTAAAAGCTGATGAAGGAGTTGCTACAAACGGACCAGGTCTGGTTACCAGCTGGACAGATCAATCATTCAATGCAGAGGTTTTTACTCCGCCAAGTAATGCTAAAAGACCAACTTTTCAAGATGGATCTGTTCTAACAAATGGAACCAATTACAATCCTGCAATTGATTTTTATGAAGATGGTAATCCTGATTATTTGACATCCGTAAATAATGGAACCATCGCACAAACATGGTTTTTTCATCACCGGGCAGAAGGATATTCCCTTGCAAATGTCGGTGCAGGGTACGCTATTAGTTCTGGTGTGCAGGATAAAAACATTCTACGAATATTCCCGAATATTAACACGCTTTTTTCTGGAAATATTGATGATATAGCTCGAAGCTCAAACTCGAATATATATCAGTTTTCCGAAATTGGGGATTACAATTTAAGTAATAAACCGGCCATTTCTAATTACAAACGGCTTTCTGTTTATTCACCTACAGAACCATTTACAGTGGGCTGGTCTGGTGATGCTAGCTACCCTAATCGAAAATGGCAAGGAGACATTAATGAAGTAATTATTTTCAGTACATCGCTAACACTAGTTCAAACGCTTAAGGTCGATAGTTACTTAGCGATTAAATATGGTATTACCTTATCAAATGACAATAATGGTAATGGAACCAATTTCGAATTTGGCGCAGTTAATGAGGGTGATTATTTAGCAACGAATGGAGCTGTTATTTGGGATGCAAATTCAATAAACAGCGGGTATCACAATGAAATAATTGGGATAGGAAGAGACGATGTCGAAGAGTTATATCAGAAGCAATCACATACGTTTGATGATACAGCAAGAATCTATATTGACAACTTGCAAAGTACTAATATCAATAATTCCGGAGTTTTTAGTTCTGATGGCTCTTACGTTGTAATGGGAGATAATCGCGGAAAACTCTGTGCAACTATTGGGGCTAATGCTGAAATCCCCTTAGGGTGTATGATATATTCTCGAATTGAACGTGAATGGAAGGTCATAAAGACAAATTTTTCTCAGGTGTATAACAACGACTTTACACTTGACGCTTGTGCAATTCTAGGCTCAATTAATGTTGCCCAACTACGTCTTCTTGTAGACGATGATGGGGATTTTTCAAATGGAGGAACATCTTGCTATTATAACGGAGATGGGACCGGAGTCGTAATCTCTTATTCGAATCCTGTTATCACAATTTCAAATATATCGAATACTCACATTCCTGATAATAGCATTCGGTTCATCACAATCGCTTCTGCCGATCAAGCAACTCCACTTCCCATTGAGTTGGCGAAGTTCAATGTTGAATGTCATGAAGACGGTGTAATGCTATCATGGTTAACTAGCAGTGAATTCAACAACGATTACTTTACAATTGAGAGAAGCATGGATGGAATTAATTTTGAATTTATAAATACTATTGATGGAGCAGGATCTAGTACAACTCCAATTTTTTACTCCTGGATTGACGAAGCTCCTATTCGTGGAACTTCTATTTATCGATTATCGCAGACAGATTTTAACGGAGATATTGATGTTTCTCAATTACATTCTGTAAACTGTAATAGAGATGCAGATATTACAATATATCCTAATCCTTTTGAAGACAAATTCCAGATTATTTCCAAATACAGTAGTGATATTTCAGTGATAGATAATACTGGGAAATTAGTTCTAACACGAGCTATTGTTGCCGGAGATAACTCAATTCATACTGATGGGCTTGCGTCTGGAATCTATATGCTCTTTTTTACTTCAAAAAATGGAAATCCTGAGGTTTATAAATTAGTTAAACTTTAAAGAACTGAGAGGCATTCATAGAAATTGTCATTAGGACATATTACTTAAGAATAGTATCGAAGTTATCGCGCTTTTGTATGCGTTTAATATCAGTAAGCGTTACACAGCTCGCTAATTAAAGAAAATCTAAACCTCTTTGATGGTGTAATTATATTCTTTCCAATTTGATTATCGCCAATTAGCAAATGAGCCGAATACACGATGTATTCGGCTCATCTTGTGTTAAATTATTGATTGGTTCTTTAATAAGAAGAGCAGAACAGGAAAGGGAGAGCTGTACTCGGTAAGTAGATGATTCCCAAATTCTCAAGAGGATTAATGAAGGAGTTTAGGAAGAGTTTTTAAAGTGAAACATAACTCAAATGCACCAGCTTTTCTTACTAACTGAATTGCGCAGGCACTGTTTTAACAATTCAAATTGTGTATCTTTATCTACAATTTTCATCAAAAAACCGAAACACTGTTTCGGAAATTTGAAAATGAACAAACAGCACTACGTTAGTCGCGTTATTAATTAAATTAGAATTTCCCCCAGGAATACGAAGTTGCCCCTTCAAGCCTAAAACACTATAGAATGAACGAAATCATCTGTCCAAACTGCAAAAAAGCCTTCAAAGTTGACGAAGCTGGATTTGCAGACATCCTCAAGCAAGTTCGAGATCATCAATTCGAAGAAGAATTGGAAAACCGCTTGAACCTTGCTGAAAAGGACAAAGAAAGTGCTATCCAATTGGCAGAAGCAAAACTCAAGAATTCCTTGCAAGAAGATTTCGCGAAAAAGGACAAAGAAATAAGCGAGCTAAAAGCGAAGAACGAACGTGAACTTGCTGAGAAATTGGCTCAGAAAGAAGCGGAGATCGCAACAATGAAATCTACCATTGAGAAAGCAGAGCTTGAGAAAAAACTCTCCGTAACAGAAGCAGTCAATGAGATTGAAAAAGAACGCGATGCACTTGTCAACGATCTAAGAAATAAAGAAACGGAGAAAGAGCTCCTTGAAAAATCCTTGAACGAAAAGTTTGCGGCTCAACTCAAGACGAAAGATGATATCATCAAACTGAAAGAGGAGGAGATTGTACTTCGTAAGGACATGAAGTTGAAGCTCTCCACCAAAATGATTGGAGAAACACTGGAGCAACATTGCGAAGCGGAATTCAACAAGCTGCGTGCAACAGGATTTCAAAACGCTTACTTTGAAAAAGACAACGATTCTAGATCGGGGAGTAAGGGCGATTTTATCTACCGAGAAAACGATGAATTCGGCAATGAAATCATTTCAATCATGTTTGAGATGAAGAACGAGGGCGATGAAACCGCTACGAAGAAACGGAACGAAGATTTCTTCAAGGAATTGGACAAAGATCGAAACGAAAAGAAATGTGAATACGCCGTTCTTGTTTCGCTCATAGAAGCAGAAAGTGAACTCTATAATTCAGGGATCGTTGATGTCTCTTACAAATACAACAAAATGTACGTAGTTCGACCGCAATTTTTCATTCCGATTATTACGCTTCTTCGAAATGCAGCGATGAACTCCATGCAATACAAAGCAGAGCTCAACTTGATGAGAAGTCAACACGTAGACATTACCAACTTTGAGGAGAAAATTGATGCGTTCAAAGAAGGATTTGCACGGAATTATGATTTGGCAAGTCGCAAGTTTAAAGATGCCGTTGATGGAATCGATAAAACAATAAAACAACTTGAAAAAACTAAAAAGGATTTACTGTCTTCAGAGAACAACTTGCGCTTAGCGAACAACAAAGCAGATGATTTAACGATCAAAAAATTAACGCACGGAAATCCTACCATGAAAGCGAAGTTTGATGATCTTTCGGATAAGATTGAATAATATGTTGAGAATAACGGCAATCATATTGACAATTACCTTCGGGGTTTTAGGGTGTGATTCTGTTACTTCTCCCGGAACGTTTAAAGAAATTTCGAGAGATTATTCTCCTGATAGTTCAAAATACATACTGAAGTATCGTTTCGAGCAAGGAGCGTGGGACGGTGGCAGGACAACGTCTTCAACAATCTTAAATGCTGCGGACACGTTCATACAAGGGCAAAACAGTTCTTATTCAAGCATGGAATTCGATGCGATGTATTGGAGTGGAAACGACACGGTTATTCTCGCGGAAAAATACACTGAGTTTATGAGTGTCGGGAAATCAAACTTGAAAAACACAGTCTTAAATGGAGTAGAAGTACAAGTCAGGCAAATTGATCCGATCGACTCTTCATTTCAAAGAAAAATATTCTATCAAGAGACTTCGCCAAATGGCAAATTTGACCTCGTGCTTTATAAGTACGTCAAGCCTGTAAACGGAAACTATTTTCTAAACATCTCTATTATTAATTCAGGTGACAGCATTCCTAAATTTGGTAATTTCTATATTACAAAATATGATTTTGACTGTTTCACAGATATTCGATGGGACAAGGCAAGTGCTTTAGATATCAAAGTTTCAGGAGCATGCTACTATGCTTTCAGAGACTATCTTGTTAAAAGAAGACCAAAGATCAAGTACCATGTCCAAATGAGTGATGAAGAGGGGAATGTCCGTATGTATATGCATTGATTAAACAAATGATGCCTGACATTTCCTAGCAACCAACCTCCCTCGCTATCAATATCAGCGTCTTCTATTCTTTGCAAATTCCTAATAGTCAATCCTTAAACCCAAAACAATCTCCCGTAGCACAATCAACCGATATTAACCAGGCTCGGACCTAGTCTATCGAGGTTTTGAGTGTGAATTAAACAGCGCTAAACACAACGCTAGCTGCAAGCTCATCGGCGTGTTCGCGGTTTAAAAGGACGAGAAATCATGCGTCTAAATAAGTAAAATCACTCTTAGAAGTGAAAAGCCCGCATGAAACGACTAGACAGTCCAACATTTTTGCTCAACTTTTTGGTAAAAAGTAGAAACAAAACCTACTTCCACCATAATACCTCTACTCAAACAAACAACCCACCTTCAAATCATGGTCAACAATAGCCGAACTATACTTATTCGACTTAACGCCATGCGTCGTCATCATCGTCAGGAAAACACCTTTTCGTCCACCTTTTTCGGCTTTAAATTCCCGTTTCTTCGTCTCTAATCGTTTTAAATAGCCAGCATCAATCACGAATTCATCGTTGTAAAACTTCATCTCACACAAATTTACCCAATTATCATCTCGGTCAATGACCAGATCCACTTGTGCCTTCGGATTGCTCCACGTGTAATTTTTTGAAGCGATCCCTTCAATCTTTAACGCTCGTTTAATCTCGGTACTGTGTTTCAAGCAAATCGTTTCAAACGCATAACCGCACCAAATAAGGTATTCCGATTTTTGATAGAGTTGGAGCCAACTATTTCCTTTAAATGGCTTCATGAATTGCAAGTAAAACAAGCAATATTCATCGTAAATCCGATAGAGCGTTTCTTTTGATTTCCCTTTATATGAATCGTACTTCAATACAAACCCTGAGATTTCTAATTCGACTAAAGATTGAGAGAACCGACCACTGGAATCAAGACCGCATTTATCGAGTAAAGTCGTACGGCTTAACCCTTTTTTTGTACCACCCGCCAGTACATCAATAATCTTCTTGTGAAAGGACGAAGATTCAAAGAGAGAGTCAAAGACATCGTCAAATTCATCTTCCAAATACGCTCCAGGTTGAAAACACAGGCGCTCGATCGTGCTTACAGCTGATTCTCCTTTCTGAACCTGTTCAAGGTATTCAGGGACTCCACCAAGAGACATGTAAATTTTCAGCAATTCATAATCCAATAGGGGATTGTTTTTGTGCTCAAAAAAGTCTTTGACTTCTCCTAAAGTAAAAGGCCTGAGGTTTATTTTCTGCGTGATCCGCTTACTTAATCCTTTGTGATTCTTAATCAATTTTTTCACCATGTATGAAGCCGCAGATCCACATACAATTACAACTAGATCCGTTCTTCCCACACAGAAGTCATTCCAGAAGTTTTCAAACGCTGCTAGAAAACCGGATTTATTCGTTGCAATCCAAGGAAATTCATCAATAAAAATGACCTTCTTATGTTTGCTTTTTCGCAATCCAGTAATGTATTTCTTAAGTAAGACAAAGCAATCGATCCAATCTAGCGCTTTCTCCTGCTTAAATTCGTCAGTAACTTCATTCAGTTTCGCCTGGAAGTTCTTTATTTGGACGTCTCTGTTTCCATCACTAAAACCAGTCATCGAGAAAACCATTCCCTTCTCGTAAAACTCTCTAATCAAGAATGTTTTACCAATCCTTCTTCGCCCATAAATTGCAATTAGCTCTGACCTAGAACTGTTTAAAGCATTGCTTAATATTTCCTTCTCTTTTACTCGGCCTACGATTACTTTTGCCATAACTCAACCTTTATAGGTGTTCCAAATATAGTATTTTATTTACATTTTGGAACACCTATATTAGGTTGTCTCATTGTTTTTCTAACATTGTAGATGTTCCAAATGAGTCAATTTCACCATTTTTTGGAACACCTATTTCAAATTTCATGTCTGTAGTGATAAACAAGAAGTAGAGGTGAAATAGCCCCCTAAGTGGGGCATACGTAGCAATGAGACGATCCGAAAACCATTGAGCACAATGTTATTGCCGAAGTTTTAATCTAAGAAGCAAAAAAAAGACCCCGACCCCGATATCCTGATATTATCAGGATCGGAACCGGAGTCCAAGTTTTTATCAAAAGAAATCTAATGACCCTTCGCAGCTAAATAACGTTCAGCATCCAAAGCAGCCATACATCCTGTTCCAGCAGCAGTAACCGCTTGTCTGTATGTCTTATCAGCAGCATCACCAGCTACAAATACTCCCGGTACATTTGTTTTAGACGTTCCTGGCTGTTCGTATTCGATGTAACCAGTATCATCCAAATTGATGTAATCCTTGAAAATATCAGTGTTTGGTGTGTGTCCAATTGCAACGAAGAATCCAGTACATGGAATATCATGTTCTTCATTCGTTACCTTGTTTTTAACACGTGTTCCAGTCACACCTTGTCCATCTCCTAAAACTTCAACCGTTTCAGTATTAAAAAGGATTTCAATGTTCGGAGTATTCTTTACTCTTTCTGCCATGATTTTTGACGCTCTGAACTCATCTCTACGAACCAACATCGTCACTTTCGTGCATAATTTCGATAAGTAGTGAGCTTCCTCACATGCCGAATCTCCAGCACCAACGATTACCGTTTCCTGTCCACGGTAGAAGAATCCATCACAAACAGCACAAGCAGAAACTCCACCTCCAAGCTTGAGGTATTTTTGCTCACTCTCCAATCCTAAGTACTTCGCAGAAGCTCCAGTTGAGATGATAATCGTCCCAGCATGGATCTCAGTTCCGTCGTCAGCCCATGCTTTATGGATATCTCCAGAGAAATCTACCTTGTCAATGAAACCAAAGCGTACATCTGTTTCGAAACGTTTCGCTTGAGCCTCAAGTTGCATCATCATTTCTGGACCAGTAACTCCATCAGCATATCCTGGGAAGTTTTCAACTTCATTCGTTGTTGTCAATTGTCCTCCTGGTTGCAGTCCTTGGTACATAACAGGGTGCATGTCAGCGCGAGCTGCATAAATTGCTGCAGTATATCCTGCAGGTCCTGAACCAATGATCAGACAGTCTACTTTTTGTATATCACTCATTTTGATCGTGTGTTTTTCTTATTTGACGTAATAGCAAAATTAATATTTCATAGAAGAATGACGTTCTTTCAATGTAATGCTTTTATAATGGGTAGGATTTCAAGCATCCTCTTTTACTCGAATTGTAATTTGAGGGATAGTGGTGAGGGGATGAAGGCCAAAAAATAATAAAACGTTTTAGTTGATTCAGCATAACATCGCGATGAGGAATTGATAAAATTCAACGCCGAGTTTTATTTTGAGGAGATTTCAGAAAGCAGTAGATTTTCTAATACATAATTTAGGTTTCACCTTAACTGCTTATTTATTTTGTAATTGACGAAAAAGACACTAGCTTTGTACCCCTTAATTTCTGTTGTAGAATTATGATCGATACCGAATTGTACCAGGCAAAAGTCCTGTACCCTTTTCAAGAAAAGACCGTCCAGTCTATCCTCAAGGAGCTAGCTGACAACGGAAAAGAATTTAACTTACTTTTCCAATTGCCGACWGGTGGAGGGAAGACCGTAATTTTTTCGGAGACTGCTCGGCGGTACATCGAAAATGTGAAGGAGAAAGTTTTAATCCTTACTCACCGAATTGAACTTTCAGTTCAAACGTCAAAGCAGCTGTCTGCGATTGGTGTTCGAAATAAAGTGATTAGCAGTGAAGTAAAGGATATTCCAGACGAAGAAGAATACCATTGTTTCATTGCGATGGTGGAAACGCTAAACAACCGTTTGAATGATGATAAAAATTTCATCAARGGTGTTGGATTGGTAATTGTCGATGAAGCTCATTACAATAGTTTTAGAAAGATTTTCCAATTCTACGACAACGCAAACATTCTTGGGGTTACAGCAACTCCGTTGAGTAGTAATAAAGCGTTGCCCTTGAACGATAATTACCACAAATTACTTGTTGGTGAGAGTATTTCATCTTTAATTGAATCTGGTYATTTATCTAATGCTGAGTCGTATACCTACGATGTCAACTTGCATGGATTGAAAATTGGATCGAACGGGGATTTCACAGTAAGCAGCTCTGATGTTGTTTATGGAAATTACTTCATGCAGGAGAAATTACTCTTTGCATATGAAGAAGTTGCTATTGGAACGAAGACGTTGATCTTTAATTCAGGAATTGAGACATCTATTCGAGTAGAAGAAACCTTCAAGAAACGCGGATATCCAATTCGTCACCTGGATTCAACGTTCAGTGATAAAGACAGAAAAGATGTTCTTTCTTGGTTTAAGACAACACCAGATGCAATCTTAACTTCGGTTGGGATTTTGACAACTGGGTTTGATGAACCAACAGTTCAAACAATTATATTAAATCGTGCTACGCGCTCATTGACCTTATATCATCAAATGATTGGTCGTGGATCTCGTAAGCTTCCGAATAAAAGTACTTTCAATGTTATTGACTTAGGTAATAACGTTAGAAGATTTGGTATTTGGCAAGATTACTTAAACTGGCAAGATGCCTTCCGTTTCCCAGATCGTTTCTTAGAAGCGCGTTTGAGTGAAGCTGAAGATTTAGAGTTTGAAGTTGAATTTGAATTTTCACGAAACGTTGCGGATGTAATTGACATAGCGCCACTAGATGAATTTTCGATTAAAGAATTCTACTACGAATGTATTGATAGCGGTCGAAAAGGGAAAGATGCAGTTGATGCTTCTTTGGAAAATCACTTTGAAGCCATTCGAGATGGAGCGGAAGATTATTTCCACGGATTGGAGATCATGGCAATGCTTGGAGACCATATCGAATACAGATTGAAGCGTTACACAAAGTGCATTACGAAAAGTACGCCGAACTATTTGAAGTACATCACCGAAACTTACAACCGTCAGTTGCGTCAGAAATTGCGCGCAGTGTTAGACGACGAGTAAACAGAATGTTTTTTATGGATTTTGAACTCCTGTGCATCTTATATGTACAGCCTCAAAATGACGCACATGAAAAACATCAACATCCCAGAACCATGTTCCGAGAATTGGAACGAAATGACACCGAATGAAAAAGGTGCTTTCTGTCAGAAATGTGCGTTAGACGTATATGACTTCACGAATAAATCAGGGGACGAAATCCGCGATATTCTTACACTGAACATCGGAAGTCGCGTCTGTGGCCGAATTCAACCAAAACAATTAGAGAATCTGAATGACGATTTCTCAGCATGGAAAATGACAAACAAGCAGTCGTATCACCGTGCTTGGGTGTTTACATTATTTGTTGTCTTTGGGATGACATTGTTCAGTTGTGAGGAAGACGAAGTTCCAGCAGTAAAGAAACTTCAGGAAACAGCACAGACAATTCTAAGTGAAACACCAGATTCGGATACGATTGAAGTCGGAGAATTAATTACGACCGACCATGACATGACAACTGGCCAAGTTCGCTATGTTGTTGAACCAGTAGATCCAGCAGTGCCTGAAGTATTGGAGATGCTAGGAGAGATGGAGTATTACGAAGAAGTTCCAATCGAAGAGCCTGTGGTTGTTCCAGAGCGAAATGTCAGATTAATCACCCATCAATTAGGAGGAATGGTGGCCTCTGTGCACTATAATGAATACTTAATTGATTCTGCCAAGCTCAACTCATGTGAAGATTCCAAAATGTCAGGATTGGTTTATCCGAATCCTGCATCAAACCAAACGACTTTAAAAGTCAACATGCCAAGGCGTGGAAAAGCTGAGATAGAGCTTTTTGGGTTGAATGGTCAGAAAGTTAGGACGATTCATAGTGGTAGAATCAAAAAAGGGGAGAGTGAATACCCAATTGACCTGTCTAACCTGGAAACAGGACTATACCTTATTGTTATTTATAGCAATGGAAATAAAGAAACCGTCAAGTTCTCAAAGATGTAGTAAGTCGCGTAAGAAATTACGTGATGTGCTCATGAAGAAGAACTGAATCGTGTTTTATGGAGATTTGAACCACCCTGCATCTTATATGTACAGAACCAAAACGCCGCATATGAAAAACATCAACATTCCTGAACCGTGTTCTGAAGATTGGAACGAAATGACACCGAATGAAAAAGGTGCTTTCTGTCAGAAATGTGCGTTGGATGTATATGACTTCACAAATAAATCAGGGAACGAAATCCGCGAGATTCTTACACTGAACATTGGAAGTCGCGTCTGTGGGCACATAGAATCAAAGCAATTAATCGAATTAAATAGTGATTTTTCCGCTTGGCGACTTGATAATAAGCAGTCGTTTCAGCGTGCGTGGATCTTTACTCTATTTGTAGTCTTTGGAATGACACTTTTTAGTTGTGAAACAGATGAAGCGCCAGTAGTAGATCATTTTCAGCAAATTGGACAGGATATTCTCACAAAAACCGAACTGTCAGACTCTCTTGATTTTGAAAATGTTTCAGATGGAGTTAGCGTTCCAAAAGATGCTGAATTGCCTAGCACAGATGCAAAGGGCGTTACAACTCAAAATCATCAATCAACATTACGAGGCTGGGTGGATTATGAAGAAGAGAAGCCTAGAATCATAGAAGAGACGTCAATAATTGATTATCCGAACGAAGATCAATATTACCTATTTGATGGTATGATGCTAATGTCTCCTGATTATGAAGCTTTCTTAAGAGAAACAAATGATGGTATTGTTTCAGTAGTTAATTCTGATGAAATTAAAAAGATTGTAGGCTTGGTTTATCCGAACCCAGCATCGAACCAAACGACTTTAAAAGTCAACATGCCAAGCCAAGGGAAAGCTGAGATAGAGCTTTTTGGGTTGAATGGCCAGAAAGTTAGGACGATTTATAATGGTAGAATCCCAAAAGGGGAGAGTGAATACCCAATTGATCTGTCTGATCTGGAAACGGGATCATACCTTATTGTTATTTATAGTAATGGAAATAAAGAAACTGTTAAGTTCTCAAAGATGTAGTAAGTTGTGTTTTATGGAAATTTGAACCCCCCTGCATCTTAATATATATAGACTCAAAACGACGCATATGAAAAACATCAACATTCCAGAGCCGTGTTCTGAAGATTGGAACGAAATGACACCGAATAAAAAAGGTGCTTTCTGTCAGAAATGTGCGTTGGACGTATATGACTTCACGAATAAATCAGGGAACGAAATCCGCGATATTCTTACACTGAACATCGGAAGTCCCGTATGCATGAGAATTGAGCCAACACAATTGGAACGATTGAACAGTGATTTTTCCGCTTGGAAAATGGAGAATAAACATTCCTACCAGCGTGCTTGGGTTTTTACCTTACTCGTTGTTTTTGGAATGACCCTATTCAGTTGTGAAGAAGATGAGGATCCTGTTGTTGAGAAATTTCAGGAAATTGGGCAGACCATTTTGAATCAGGAGGATGATAAGAAAATAATAGATCCAATTGATCCTGTCAATGTGGAAGTTCAATCAAGCGCTTCAAATGATGATGGATCCAAGCGATCTGATCAAATCAAAGAGGTCACAACAGAAATAGGACATGAAGCATTGCTTGTAGGCAAGGTTGTGTACGAGCCCGAAGTTCAGTCTCAACAAGACGTCATGATTATTGGAGAGCGTTTACTGATGGATAGAGTATATACCACGGCGGGAGTTCCAATGATGTCCCACGATTACAATGCTTATTTATTAGAAACCTACGATGGAGTTCTTGATTCAATTAACCTAAGTGTGGAACCGAAAATCACAGGCTTGGTTTATCCGAATCCGGCATCAAATCAAACGACGTTGCAGATCAATATGCCGAAAAGAGGCAAAGGGGAGATTCAATTATTCGCTTTGAATGGCCAAATGATTCGGACAATTCATACTGGAAGAATCCGAAAGGGCGAAAGTGAGTTCCCAATTGATTTAACAGACCTTGAAACTGGAATGTACCTTATAGTTGTTTATTCTGGTGAAATGAAGGAAACGATCAAATTCACGAAAATTTAATCAAACTCAGCTTAATAGTTGATGTTAATGTTTACTGTATCAAAAGGTGTTGTGATTGTCCAAACTGGACCTTGACTACCACCTCCTTGTACCCAATAATAGCCCGAGTATTCAGTATTACCATCATTTACACAGTAAAAAGTAGTGTCAACCGCTCCGTAAAAATATTGGTATCCTCCTGGGCAGCATTCCGAACAATTCACTTTTCCTTCCTGTCGAACGTATTCAAGAACATCAGATGCTTGTCCGCCAATATTGGTGATGTGAAATTTCACCCATCCTTTTGCCGTGGTCGAGTAATTCCGAACATTGTCGTCCTCAATTGATAACTCTGAAAATGGGATGGCTTCATAGATCTCGAAATAATTGTTCTTTTGGACCTCTATATAATAGGTCTCAACTTTGTCTCTTGGAAATGTAAAGCTGAAGTTTCCTTGTGCATCTAATGTCGCAGAGGCGATTTGACTCGTAGTTGTCGTGCCTGCCTCAGTTGCATATAGCTTTATGCTCGCTCCGGATAGCCCTGAATTAAATGTTGCGTCAGTAATTGTTCCCGTTAAGGAGAAATCAGCCTTGCCCTTATTACATGAAGTGATCAAAAACAAACCTAAAAACACAAAGAGTACTATTTTTTTCATTCAACTAAAATAAAACAATTCTATTTAGTTTCAATGATATTAACAACTGTTTTCAGTAAAGTGATATCGATGATTACGCTACTAAATCGGGAAAGTAGAAGCCTTGAGAAGGTTAGTGCCAACAGAGTTTTTAGGTGAGGGGGCGTAACAATGGTTTATTAAGCGTAATTTGTTAATAGTTTTTTTTACAACTTTTTGTGATTTCTGAACTTGTGTTTTTAGAATTGTATATATTAGCCGAGTAACTTTTAAACACAATTTATTATGACTGACGGAACACAAAAGAAAAATGGTATGGCAACTGCCGCAATGGTGCTTGGTATTATCTCAATTGTACTTGGTTTATTTGGATGGTTAGGGATCATCACAGGTATTGTTGCAGTAATCTTAGCAATCGTTGCTAAAAAGCAAATCAAAGCAGATCCAAGTATGGCTGGTTCAGCTGGTGCGGCTAAAGGTGGATTGATTATGGGGATAATTGGTATCGCTCTTGGAATCATCATCACTATTCTTGCAATCATGGCGCTTAACGCATTGGCAGGTGGTATTCAAGACTCTATTGATCAGTACGAGTTGAATATTGAGGATTACAACTAAGATTTCTTTTCGAAAATATATACCCTCAATTCCGATACTTATCTGGATTGAGGGTTTTTTTTTAAGATTCCCATTAAAAGTTACTATTTCCGCATGATTTATAGTAATTATGCATTAACCTAAACATTAACATTCTATCATGGATCCACTAGATGATGATTTCAAATTAACAGAAGACAATACTATTATTGAGAAGAAGAGACCAACCTTTTTACTCGTACTGTGCATCTTAACTTTTGTTTCCTCAGGACTCGGTATTATTATGGGGCTTGTTTCATTTACAGGATTCAACAATATTGAATCGACTTTCAATAATGCAAATGTAGGAGCGGATCCCTTTTCTCAATCGGTCTTAGGAGATCTCGATATTGTAGGAATGCAAAAAATCCAAGATTGGGTGAACATACTTGGCTTATTAGCTAGCATTTTATGCTTAGTAGGGGCAATTGTCATGTTCAAAATGAAAAAAATTGGTTTCTTGCCTTACGTATTAGGACATGTTGTAGCTCTATACGCTGGTTACCTTTCAATAGAGTTGGTAAAGAAAATGGCAGCAATGTTTCCTGTTGAGGCAGCTGGAGATATGATGGCACTTGCGGGAGGAATTGGAATGATATTTAGCGTAATCATCGCAATCGCCTTCATAATAATGTATGGAGTAAACCTTAAACATCTAAAATAATGAGTGAATTAGACGATCTATTAGATCCAGGAGCAACACAAGCCAACGATAACGTGGGATTTAGTGGGCAGCAAAAATCAATTCCGAACGCAAATGCAGTTCTAGTACTTGGTATAATTTCAATCGTAGGATGTTTCCTTTATGGAATCCCTGGACTAGTATGTGGAATTATTGCTTTGGCTATGTTTAAGAAAGTGAAGGCGACATACTTGTCGAATAAACCGATGTACGAAAGCTCATACAAAAATGCAAACGCTGGATATATTTGTGCCATTATCGGTACAATTCTTTCTGCGCTTTATTTCTTGTTTTTTATTATTATTCTTTTGACAGCTGCATCTGGTGGAGCTTTTTCTAGATTTTAAATTTTGATTGACTGTTCTTGGAAAGCACAATTTGGGGTCGATTGTTTGACCTGTGGTTTTCAACGCTCATTTCTCTCTTTGATGAGAGGTGATATTGTTGAGAGCTTTTTGCAATTTCCAGCTACAATACCATTTTTAGCGTGCGTGATCTTCCTGATTGCGCACCTAATTTTTAAATTTAGACAAGGTCCTCGCTGGATCGTTGTTTTATTCAGCCTAACTGCTATCCTAATCGTTGCAAACTATTCCATCAAGCTTTATCTAGGAGCAGCGTTTCATTAATGCCTTGTATCATTGGCCTCCTGAAAGTTAAATTTCATTCCGTTAGAATCGTGCGGTTTTTTTACGAGAAGAAGGAAACTCAGTTTATACGCTGATTCGATGCGAAAGCTTCCAAATAAACGCGCCAAAATTCATGAGAGAATTGGTGATCTGCTAGGAGTGATCAGACATTCTTAGAGTTTACCATTCAATGTTGAAAATTTGAGAGGCAGGTCCTTCCATTCTACAGCTATTTCTGTTAACTTTGAAACAAACCAGAACAGCATTATGGCAGACGATAAAAAGATCATATTTTCGATGGTGGGAGTGTCAAAAGACACACCACAAGGAAAGCAAATAATTAAAAACATTTACCTCTCGTTCTATTATGGAGCGAAAATCGGAATTATAGGACTGAATGGTTCTGGTAAATCAACGGTGATGAAAATCATTGCTGGTTTAGATAAGACCTTTAAAGGTGAAGTAGTATTCTCAGATGGATATTCTGTAGGGTACTTGTCACAAGAGCCAGAACTTGATGAAGCGAAGACTGTAAAAGAAATTGTGCTTGAAGGTGCTCAGGAAACAGTAGATGTCCTCAAAGAATTTGAAGAGATCAATAATTCGTTCATGGATGAGGCAATCTTGAATGATCCAGATGCGATGGATAAGTTGATCGCTCGCCAAGCTGGAGTTCAAGATCAAATTGACGCTCTAGACGCATGGGAATTAGATACAAAGCTTGATCGTGCAATGGATGCATTGCGCTGTCCTCCGGATGATCAGTTGATTGGAACACTTTCTGGTGGTGAACGCCGTCGAGTTGCTTTATGTCGATTGTTGTTGAGAAATCCAGATGTCTTATTACTTGATGAGCCTACCAATCACTTGGATGCTGAATCTATTGATTGGCTTGAACAACATTTACAACAATATAAAGGAACAGTAATCGCCGTAACTCACGATCGTTACTTCTTAGACAATGTTGCCGGATGGATCTTGGAACTGGATCGAGGACAGGGAATTCCGTGGAAAGGAAATTACTCTTCTTGGTTGGATCAAAAAGGAAAGAAATTAAAAGAGGAGGAAAAAACCGAATCTAAGCGACAAAAAATGCTCGCACGTGAGTTGGAATGGGTGAAAATGAATCCAAAAGGACGACACGCCAAAAACAAAGCACGTATTGCGAATTACGATAAGATGCTTTCTCAAGATGTTAACGAGAAAGAAGCAACTCTTCAAATGCCTATTCCAAACGGTCCACGTTTAGGGAATAACGTTATCGATGCAGAACATGTTTCAAAAGCATTCGGAGATAAAGTATTATACGGCGATCTAAACTTTAAATTACCACCTGCTGGAATTGTTGGGATTATCGGGCCAAACGGTGCTGGTAAAACGACAATTTTCAAAATGATCATGGACGAGCTAAAACCTGATAGTGGTTCATTTGCAGTTGGTGAAACGGTGAAAATTGGATATGTTGATCAATCACATGAAGATATTCATCCAGACAAGACAGTTTTTGATGTTGTTTCGAATGGTTTGGAATACGTGGAAGTTGGAGATCAAAAAATCAACGCAAGAGCGTACCTATCAAAATTCAACTTTGGTGGATCTGATCAAAACAAGAAAGTAGGTGTTCTTTCTGGAGGTGAGCGAAATCGTTTGCATTTAGCAATGACCTTGAAAACAGAAGCGAACGTTCTCTTGCTAGATGAGCCGACCAATGATATCGATATTAACACGCTTCGTGCATTAGAGGAAGGAATTCAAAACTTTGCAGGTTGTGCAGTGGTAATTTCTCACGACCGTTGGTTCCTAGATCGAATTTGTACGCATATTCTAGCGTTTGAAGGAAATTCTGAAGTCTATTGGTTCGAAGGTTCATACACAGAGTATGAAGAAAACCGCAAAAAACGATTAGGCGACAATGGTCCGAAACGTATTCGATACAAGAAATTAGTAAAGTAGAGTATAAGGATTGTTAGATTTTTGGAGCGCCATACGCTTGGAATTTTTCTATTTTGAAACGCCTTCAAAAATCTAACAATCCAATAAGTCTAACAATCCAACAAATCTAAAAGGCGCAGCCGCGTCCAATTTTTATATTATGAGCATAAGAAACCTTGAGCCCAAAGCATTGTGGAACAATTTTGCAGATTTAAATGCAGTTCCTCGTCCATCTAAGAAAGAAGAAAGAGTAATTAAATTCATGATGGATTTCGGGAAATCCTTAGGATTGGAAACGATTCAGGATGCTGTCGGAAATGTTGTGATCAAGAAAAAGGCTACGGCTGGAATGGAAGATCGCAAGATGATAATTATGCAGTCTCACCTGGATATGGTGCATCAGAAGAATTCTGACACCGTGTTTGATTTCGATACACAAGGAATTGAAATGATTGTTGATGGAGATTGGCTTCGAGCAAATGGAACAACACTTGGTGCTGATAATGGTATTGGTGTTGCTGCAATAATGACGGTTTTGGCTTCAACGGATATTGAGCACCCTGCGGTAGAGGCGATGTTCACAATTGACGAAGAAACAGGAATGACTGGCGCAATGGAGCTTGATCCTTCCAATTTCGATGGTGAAATCCTATTGAACCTTGATACTGAGGACGATGACGAATTGTCCATTGGTTGTGCTGGTGGAATTGATTCTAATTCTGAATTGAATTATTCGGAAGTTGACCTTTGGGAATTTGCTGGAGTATTTGAAGTGAAGATCAATGGTTTAGTTGGTGGTCACTCAGGAATGGACATCGACAAAGGAAGAGGGAATGCGAATAAATTAATGAATCGTTTGCTTCAAAAGCTAATGGTCATTAAAGGCTTCCAATTGATTTCGATTGATGGTGGAAGTTTGAGAAATGCAATTCCGAGAGAATCTACTGCTGTTTTTGCGATTAATCACAATTTTGAAGGCATGCTTGAGGTTGAGTTCGCTACAATGTCACTTCTTCTCAAGAATGAGTTTGCTTTGATCGAAAAAGAACTCAATTTATCGTTGAATCCAGTTACTACAAGTTCTAATAAGGCTGTTTCGCCTGAAGATTTACAGAAAATAATTCGTTCTATTTATTCTACTCACAATGGAGTTTTCAGAATGAGTCCGGACATTGAAAACTTGGTAGAGACATCAGGTAGTTTGGCCCGTGTGATTGTTGGAAATGGATCGTTTATTACGCAATCATTACTGCGTAGTAGTGTGGAGAGCACAAAAGATGATATCGCTAATTCAGTTCGAGCGAGTTTTGAGGCTGTTGGATGTAACGTTGTTCAAGATGGAGATTATCCTGGATGGCAACCAAAGAGAGATTCTGAAATTCTTACAATTCTTGAAGATTTATATGTTGCGAGATTCAATGAACAGCCGAAAGTGAAAGCATGTCACGCTGGATTGGAGTGTGGTTTATTGTTGAAGCATTTGCCTGAAGTAGATATGATTTCATTTGGACCAAACATCCGTGCACCGCACTCTCCAGATGAGAAAGTTCAAATTTCCTCAGTTCAAAAATTCTGGGGTTATTTACTTGAGGTACTTGTGTCGATTCCAAAAAAATCTATATAAATGCCTCAAAAGCCACATGAATTAGAGCAGTTGGCGAATATGCGCATGCCATACGGTAAGTACAAAGGGAAGTTGTTGATTCATCTTCCCGAGCCATATTTGGTTTGGTACCGCGGAAAAGGATTTCCGGCGGGGAAACTGGGTCGACAGCTTGAATTGATGTTGGAGATCAAAACCAATGGTTTGGAGGAACTCATTTATCCTTTGGTGAGAACCTAATAAATCAGTAGTTTAGAGCTGATGCGAGAGTATCAAGACATTGAATAGTTAGAATAGAATCTCCATTCCAAAACTGATGTTTAAGAAAATCTCTTTTCTCATATACTGCTGTCTGGCGTTTTTGTCTTTTGGGCAGTCCTCAGATTATACCCTTGGTGCGAAAATTTCTCCTGATAAGTTAAAAGCGGATTTTTCCATTCTCCTTTCTTCTTTGAGGGAGAATCATCCTGGATTGTACAATTTCTCTTCGAAGGCTCAGTTTGATTCATTGGCAACGAAGTCGTTGGTTTCATTAACTGATTCCTTGACTGAGCGTGAATTTCATGTTCTAGTTCGAAAATTTATTCGAGTGATCGCTTGCGGGCATACTGTTGCGCGCCCTTCTCAAGATTGGTACAAGGCAGTTAGTGCGAGTAAAAATCTAATTCCAATACACGTTATTTTACAAGACGATCAACTTTATATTCGAAAGGTCTTCGGTGAACAAGGCGATGAATTAGTCGGTGCACGCGTAGTTTCCATTGATGGAGTTTCTGTCAATGAGATCTTGTTGGTGATAAAATCCATCATAATGCGCGATGGAGTGGGTGAAGCCATGGTAAATCGGAACATAGAGCGATTGTTTCAAACTTACTACATGTTTTCTTTTGGGATGAAAGAAAGATATACAGTTGAAGTTGAGGGAGTGGATGGTGTAATTGTTCAGGCTTCCTTGAAAGGTGGAAAGGCGAGTAAATATCCAGCACGCAAAGTAGATGAGTCGGCTGTTGAAATGGAAAATCAAGGAGCTGAATTTAGAATCCTTGGGAAATCGAAGAAAATAGCAGTTTTAGATTTAAGTAGTTTCGACTCGAAAGGATACAAGAAATTCTACCGTAAAATGTTCAGTCGCTTATCAGAGTTTGATTCTATCGATCTTGTCCTTGATTTAAGAGGTAATGGTGGTGGTTATTTCCCGAACGGAAATCAATTATTGCGCTACCTGTTGAATGAAAATTTCACCATGGATTTCAGTAAGCCTCAGAAACACACGAAAAACAATAAGTACCTGAAATTGAATTTTCCAAGCATGATGACGCGATTCGTCTTCAGTACAATCCCAGATCGAAACAAGGAAGATCCTGCACGGAACTATCAAATTCGCTATAAGCCCATCAAAAAAGATCATTTTTATGGTAAAGTCTATGTGCTTACGGATGGCTTAACATTTTCTGCTGGTGGTTCAGTTGCTTCTAAGTTGAAAAACTCGAGGAGTGCAGTAGTTGTAGGTGAGGAGACGGGCGGAGGAGAGGTAGGATTCAATGCGGTCCTTTCATGGCGTCTTGAGCTTCCTAATTCTGGTATGATTGTTACAATTCCTATTTATCACGTTGATGTACAGCCAGAAATGAATGATATTGGCAGAGGGGTGACACCAGATATTCCGGTTCAGTACAATTTGGAGCAAAGAATGGGGCAAATTGACCTTGAAATGGCGCGAATTCTTAAGTCGTTGTAGGTGAAATAGTTCGAGATTCTGGAATAAAATTGATTCTTTTAGTTCATTTTAGTAAATAATTTACAGGTGTCTAATTGACGCGGTAAATGAGGTTAATCACCTGTTGTTTAGTTATTTGATGCAGTCTTATTAATCTAATGGTTTGACTTGTTTTTCCTAAGTAATGTTTTTTTTTGAGTTTTTTTGTAACATTCTCTGAAAGGGTGGCGTACTAGTATTCAAAACATTAAAACAATTTAGAATGCAGTTAATCAATACAAATCGTGTAAAGTCAGCTAAGTTTCAATTGTCTCAACACCGTGTTCAAGGAGAAAGAAGTTCTCTATCAATCCTTCAAGTAGCCCATCTAATGGATGTAGTGAAGAATGAGGGGGAGATGAATCATATGTCAAATGGATCTGTATTCTTTTCTTGGAATTAATTATTTGAGTAGAAGCAAATATAAGGCTCTCCAATTTTGGAGGGCTTTTTTTATGCCCAAACGAATGTATTTTTGTAATATTGGTGTACAATTGTAGTAATTAATACGGTTTACAAATGTTAATCAACGATCGCATTCGACTTATTATTAAAGCCAACAGCTTAACTTCTTCTGAGTTTGCTGATCATATAGGTGTGAAGCGCTCAAACTTAAGCCATGTTCTAAGTGGTAGAAACAAACCGGGATTAGAGTTTCTGTCAAAAATCATTGAGTCGTTTCCAAATGTGAACGCTTCGTGGTTACTCACTGGGGTGCAACGTACAGGTGAGTTTCAGGAAGAAGTAAGTAATCAGGAAATTAATACGCCCCCAATAAGAGAGGCTTCATCGAAGTCGATTGAATCGAACTCAGAAATTGAGAAAATTGTCGTTTTCTATAAGGATGGTACCTTTTCTTCACATCTACCTACTGCTCAATAACGCCTGACGCTATAAGCTCATCACCTATGTAGATAGCAGCAAACTGCCCAGGGGTGATCCCGCGCTGCTTCTGATCAAATAAAACATAGATTCCATCATCGTTAATGATGATCTTTCCACTTTGATGTGCTTGTCTGTATCGAATTCTCAAAGAACAATTCAAATTGTGAATGTCCTTAAATGTATAGTTCGTGTTAACGAAGCTAAAGTCTTGTTCTTGAATCTTTAAAGCCCATCTGTTTAGTCCGCTATGACCGTCAGTTTGACCAGAATAAACGAGGTTGTTCTTTACGTCTAATCCAATTACGAACGAAGGTTGAGGGCGTCCTCCAATATGCAAGCCTTTTCTTTGACCTATTGTATAGAAATGAGCGCCTTGGTGTTCCGCGACAACGGCTCCTTGGTCTTTATCATAGGTGAACGGCTCCGCTAGTGCTTTGACGTTCTCACTGTTTACAGGGATTTGATCGTAATCCGAGAATGCTTGAAGTGTATTTGGGATCTCGATAACGTCGCCTTTCTGAGCTTTTAGTTGTTGCTGAAGAAATTGAGGTAAACTGATTTTCCCAACGAAGCAAAGTCCTTGAGAGTCTTTCTTGTCAGCAGTATGAAGCCCCATTTCTCGAGCAATCTCGCGTACTTCTGATTTAAGAAGCTCTCCAATAGGGAACAATGCTTTTGAAAGCTGCTCTTGCGTTAACTGGCAAAGGAAGTAGGATTGGTCTTTACCTGGATCAAGACCAGAAAGTAATCCAAACGTTCCGTTTTCGTGCTCTATTTTTCGGCAGTAATGACCAGTTGCTACGTAGTCCGCGCCTAGTTCCATTGCTGCTTTTAGAAATACATCAAATTTAATCTCTCGGTTACAGAGTACGTCAGGGTTCGGAGTTCGCCCGGATTCGTATTCTGCAAACATATAGTCAACGATACGTTCGCGGTATTCCTTACTTAAATCAATAACTTGAAAGGGAATTCCGAGCTCCTGCGCAATAAGTAAGGCATCGTTCGAATCTTCGATCCATGGGCAGTCATCAGAGAGCGTAACGCTTTCGTCGTGCCAGTTCCGCATGAACATTCCAATAACTTCATAACCTTGCTCAATTAGGAGGTGAGCCGCAACACTGGAGTCAACTCCGCCAGATAATCCTACTACTACGCGTTTCATGTTGCAAAAATACGACTAAATTCTACTTTTGAGAGCTAAATTATGGATTTACAAAAGTAAACTGTCGGCAATGAGCATGATTAACAATTCTTGACAAAATCGAAAGGACAATCGCGGAACTATTTTTGTACATTCGTTCCATATGAAAAGTATTATTGTCGCATTGATTGTTTTTTTCTCCATTGGATATTCTTCAGCACAAGAAGATTGTGAACAGGTACTATTTACTGGTAGAGTTCAAGACACGCTAATTCCAAATACTTTTTACAACCTTATGGTAATTAATCGTACGACAGGTCGTGGTGCTTTTGGTCAGCCAGATGGTACGTTTTCGGTTTATGCAAGCAACGGAGATAGTATTTCACTCTCGATTACAGGATATCCTCCTGTGCACACAAGGGTTGTCGCTGATTCTAATTGTCAGTTTAAGCGATCGTTCATTATTGAAGGGAACCCACAGGAGTTTGAGGCTGTTATTGTTCGTCCTTTGAAGAGTTTACAGGAAATCAGAGAAGAACGGCAGGCACTCGCTTTGCGTGAAACGAGAACTGTAACTGGTATTGAGATGTTACAGAGTCCGATTACAGCATTGTACCAGGCCTTTTCGAAGAAAGAACGTACGAAGCGCTGGATAGCCGAGCAGGAGCACAAAGACGATCAGTTAAATATCGTTCGTGAATTAATTAGAACATATGCGGCATACGATGTAATCGAATTGAATGATGAAGAATTCGAGGAATTTATTTACTTCCTAAACATGGATGAGCAATTCTTAAAAACAGCCTCTGAAATGGAACTCATTACATTCATTCAAGACAAATTCCAACATTACACATTGATCAAGAAGAGTAATCCAACAGGAACAGGAAGAACAACTGTTTTTGATCGCATAGGGCCGGAAAAATAATTCCTTTCTATTTAACAATCATTAGTCGATCAGTTCTTGAAAGCAGCAACAAGATATTTGAGCCACGATCTCCTTTAGTTCCAACATTACACATTGATCAAGAAGAATAATCCAACAGGGACAGGGAGAACAACCGTTTTCGATCGCATTGAACGAAAGGATTAGTTCTTTTGTTCTCCAAATTACATATTGCTCAGGTATGTAGCTATGAGGTACATGTACTTATTAATTTCCATGCAATTGTGGTCTGAACATACAGTTGACAAATTGCATTGTTATTTCTTCAAGAATGATGTAATCATTAAGGGTGAGTATTGAAAAATTGGGGGAAATAGAAAATACCCTGAAATTTTCTCGCTTTGTGGTCGCTGCTGTGATAGTATTCTTAAGAATTAAACTACACAGCTTATTGTTTGAATCAATAGACAACTTTAAGTTATCATCAATTTTGATTTTATATCGGGAGAATATATTCGACTTTTTGCCATTAATCCACCAGATGAATTTATTTCTAGGCAATAATTGAAGATTGCACGGGAGTTTACTGCGTAACACTATTGAAGTAGAATAGGGCATTGATTCATTTGAAGCGTTGTATGTAAAAAGTACAGTTACTCCATTTATATCAACTTGTGTTTGTAGTTTTCCGTAATGGATCTCTCCAAAATACGTGTGAGTTTTCTTAAATTGATCAATAAAGATTTTACCACCATATTTATCATTCATCAACTCAATAAACTCATTCTGCATCTTTTGTTTCATTATTCATTAGTTCATCATTACAAAACACCGCATCAGCGAAAGTGTGTTGTTCCATTTTTTAATTTGAATTATCTGACTCGGCTGGTAAGGTGTTTCTATGTTTTCTAAATATTCTCCCTATTAATACTTTCTCAAGGTTTTTTTTCATTGAGGTTGTAGATGTCTCTTAGATTTTTGTTTAGAGCAAAAAAAAATGGAACTTATCTAAGACAAGTTCCATATATATATTTTGAGAATAACTCAACAGAATAAATGATTTCAACCATTTTTGATTGACCCCATCGGATTAATTCTTCTCTTCTTTCTCTATTTCTTCAACACGAATTTGACGTTGCATTGGGTTTTCATCATTTTGACGTTTCTTGAACAATTCGTAACGCGTAGGCTCTTGTTGCTCAGGCCATGTATTATTGTTCAAGTCAGTATCTGCTGTTTCTAAGAATGGATCCATTCGAATAGCACTCACTTCTTTGTCAAAAATGAACACTTTACTTACGTCTTCACCTGATCTTCTCCAGATTTCAGCAGGAATACGTACAACTTCGTTTGAACCATCTTTAAAGTCAAATCGTAGAATGATTGGCATTGGAATACCTCCAATGTTAGAGAATTTTAATTCGTAGAAGTTTTGTCCTGAATTGAGTAAGTCCAATTCTTCTTTCGTCAATGTTTCTTTGAATTCAGTGTATTCTTGACGATCCAAACCATCTACTTTGAATATGTCACGTGTTCCGTAGAAGTCATCAATGTTATTGTCACGTTCGTTTACCGCTTCTTTTACTGATTCTTTATTGCGAGTATCTCCAATAAATTGATCTTCGTTCTCTTTGTTTTTTCTTCCCAATGCTTTTTCAACTTCAGGATTATTTGTGTTCAGCTGGAACCAATTTACTTCGTCCAAACTTAAATCCACATTGTCATTCGTGTAGAACCAAGCTCTCCAGAACCAATCCAAGTCAACTGCAGATGCATCTTCCATTGTTCGGAAGAAATCAGCAGGAGTAGGGTGTTTGAATTTCCAGCGCTCACAGTATATTTTGAAAGAATAATCGAACAATTCGCGTCCCATGATCGTTTCACGTAGAATATTCAGAGCTGTAGCTGGTTTACCATAGGCGTTGTTTCCAAATTGCCAGATTGATTCAGAGTTCGTCATAATTGGGGAGATGCGACTTTTATCACCACGCATGTAGTTTGCGATCAAATAAGCTGGTCCACGTCTCGATGGATATCCGCGCTCCCATTCTTGTTCTGTCAAGTATTGTACGAAGGTATTCAAGCCTTCATCCATCCATGTCCACTGACGCTCATCAGAATTGATAATCATCGGGAAGAAATTGTGACCAACTTCATGAATGATCACACCCCACATGCCGTATTTCGTGCGTTCTGAGTACGTTCCGTCATCATCTGGACGTCCACCATTGAAACAAATCATTGGGTATTCCATTCCGATCCATTTCGAGTGAACAGAAATCGCAACTGGATACGGGTATTCTATTGTGTATTTTGAGTAAGTCTTAATTGTATGAGCAACCAATTTTGTTGAATAACGCTCCCACAGTGGATTTCCTTCTTTCGGATAGTACGACATCGCTAAAACTGTTTTTCCGCTTGCCATTTTCACTCCTTGGGCATCCCACATGAATTTTCTAGAAGAAGCAAATGCAAAATCCCTTACGTTTGTTGCTTTAAACGTCCAAGTGTTTTCTCCGCGCTCTCTTCCTTTTTCCGCTTCTTCAGCTTCTTCCTGTGTTACAATAAGTACTGGTGTATCAGATTTAGCTGCTTTTTTCAATCGATTGCGTTGCTCGCTAGAAAGAACAGATGATGCATTTTGAAGTTCTCCAGTTGCACCAACAATGTGATCGGAGGGAACAGTGATGTTTACTACATAATCTCCAAAAGGAAGGGCGAATTCACCTCGACCTAAGAATTGTTTGTTTTGCCAACCTTCGACATCGTTGTAAACACACATTCTTGGAAACCATTGTGCGATTGTATACAAGTAATTATCTTCTTCTTCAAAATGCTCATAACCTGATCGACCACCAATTTTCATACGATCATTGATGTTGTAATTCCATTTTATCGAAAAGCTGATGTTTGCGTTTGGAGCAAGAGGCTTAGCAAGATCAATTCGCATCATCGTTTTGTTGATGAAGTAAGAAAGGTCTTTCCCTGAAGGTGATGTTACTTCTTCAATCTTAAATCCTCCGTCGAATTCAAAAGATCGTTGCTTGATGTCATCAATGCTACGAAAATCCTCCATTCGCTCAATTTGAATCAATTTCGTGTCTGAATCCGGAGCTCGAACATTTTGATCCAATTGAATCCAAAGGTATTCCAATGCCTCCGGAGAGTTATTTGTATACGTAATTGTCTCTTGTCCAGTTATTTTTTGAGCGGCATCATCAATTCTTACATCGATTTTGTAATCTGCCTTTTGCTGATAGTAATTATGTCCTGGCGCTCCAGCTGCGTTGCGGTACTCGTTTGGAGTAGGAAGCTCTTCACCCAATTGAGCAAATTTATCCTGTTGCGCAGTTAATGAAAGCGGAAGGAGGAGAGAAATGAGTAGAAATTGTTTCATGTTAGCTGTTTTCAAGTCTGATTTCATGCACGAATGCAGTTTGTAAAAAAGATTTTGTGATAGTTTGATCACGGTAATAGAAAGTTAGTTTGTTCTGCTGTTCAGGGAAATTCGACATTAACAAGTCGAATTTGACCGTTAAGGTGTTACTTAATTCAACTGGCGTAGATTCAAGGTAGAAGTGGATCATACCATTCAGTTCTATTTCACATCCGATTACAGAAAGATCAATTGAAACTGCGTTTGAAGATATTTTGAACTGATCAAGAAGCCACTCCGAGATCAAGGTAAAATTCTCACTGTTCTCATCCTTGGATTCCAAATCATCAATGGACCAATTTTTTTCATCAAAAATTCGCTCTAAATCGTGGGATGAAACTGAAACGGTTCCTTCAATTTTCTGAGATATGTCGTTGTATTCAATTTCTGCGAATGCAAAAAAGAAGTCATGACCAAAGGCCAATGATTGTAAACCACAGAAAAGGATGAGTAAAATATTTTTCATTTTCGCGAACTAAAGTAATCATTTCGCTAGAGGTAGCATAGATTGTCTTCTGAACAAAGTGTATTTTTGAAGAAAAAAAAAGATGAAAATTGGAATCATAGGTTGTGGAAACTTGGGGGTTAGTTTATTGAAAGGGATTTCTGCTGCAAATCCAACAGCCAAACTTATCGCGAGTCGAAGAAATATTGGTGCTTTAGACCCCAAGTTATCCGAGATTGCAGAAATCACTTCTGACAATCATTTGGTCATTCAGCAATCTGATATTATCATTTTGGCCCTTAAGCCTTATACGATTCTTTCTTTTTTAGAGGAGCACGCAAGTCTGTTTAATGCTGATCAACATACCATCGTCTCAGTTGCAACAGGTGTTCCAATTGATGAAATAACAGAACGAATTCCAAGTGGAGTTGGGGTGTATCGCGCAATGCCTAATACTGCATCATCTGTCAATGAATCTGTAACCATGGTATCTGGTGCCGACGATGTTCTAAATAGAAAAGGGGACATTGAACAAATCTTTACTTCTCTTGGAGAGGTGATTTTCATTAACGAGAACTTGATGGAGTCTGCGACTATTCTGGGGGCTTGTGGTATCGCATATGTTCTGCGTTTCATGCGAGCGATGATTCAAGGTGGAATTGAAGTTGGTTTTGATGCAGGAACGGCAACAAAAATTGTTGCGCAAACGATGAAAGGAGCTGCCGAGCTGGTAATTCAGAATCAATCGCACCCTGAGATGGAAATTGATAAAGTAACTACACCGAAAGGATGTACGATTGTGGGGCTAAATGAAATGGAACATGCCGGATTTAGTAGTGCTCTAATCAAAGGAATCGTAGCTTCCTACCAAAAAATTGAACGTTAGACATTTAATGATTGGAGCCATTTTCTTGCATTGTCTCTGTCGGTGAATAATTTCGTTCGAACACTTGGATGCTCAGCATTGATCATAAAATTGAAAACCATTTTTTGAGATAAAGATTGAACTACGATCGCTTCGGCTTTTTTGAAACGACTGCCGATTTCTGAAAGAGAGTAGGTCCGTGCTTGTTTTGATGGGGCCGTGCGATTTCCAAATATGGTCAAATGATATAAGATGCGGGATGCTCCAATTTCTTGGATAATCTGATTCATTCGAATTGCATCGTCTAGTTCGAAGTCAATGTCTTGGTCAATCCTGATCTCAACCGTGGCTTCATCAATTAATATTACAGAGGAGATGTCGCTCAATAGTAGGGGGTTATTGTTTCTCATACCTTCATTGTTTTGATTACTAGTAAATATAAGTGACCCTTATATTCTATGAAAGCATAATAAATAACTATTCTTTGAAATGTTCTGTTTCACCGATAAAGCGCACATTAAATCAATTGATTAACAGTATGTTAACATTAATGTTTATAAATAGTTAGGATTCGGAGAGTGCCCTGTAAATCGAAGGATGCACTTTTTCACTTGAAACACAGTCCCATATAGGTTTACGAAGAAGGAACTTCTTTGGTCGAGAAATGGGAGGTGATTTTATTAAAGAATGATTCGAATCAACAAAAAAATCTGCTCCAATCGAATGAAGCAGATTAAGTTAAATTGGATCTACTGTAGTTTTACACTTGATAAGCGATACAATTGATATTCATACCTGCTCCAACTGAAGCAAATAGTAATTTATTGTCAGGTGATAGTTTATGTTTTGGTAGTTCTCCTTTTTGGATCATGTCATAGAGTGTTGGAACCGTCGCAACAGAACTGTTTCCTAATCGTTCGATGATCATTGGCATAATTCCTTCAGGAACTTCCTTCACATTACATGTTTTATAAAGTCGTTTCACAATTGCCTCATCCATTTTCTCGTTGGCTTGATGAAGAAGAATCTTATCGATGTTCTCCAAAGGCAAGTCGATTTTATCCAAGCAATGTTTCATGGCTTTTGGAACTTCGGTCAGTGCGTATTGATAGATTTTATGTCCTTTCATCTTAATGAACTTCGTAGGCTCATTTCCAAAACGGTTAAAGCTCTTACCGAAAAACAGGTAATCTTTCTCTTCTAGGGTATGAGAAACAGTTGCGTGAGACAGAATTCCCCTTTTCGTTTCTTCTTCTTTTCCTTCAATGATGACTGCTCCAGAACCATCAGCAAAAATCATTGTATCTCTATCGAATGGATCAACAACGCGAGAAAGCACCTCTGAACCAATGATCAAACAGCGTTTCGCTTCTCCTGCTTGGATGTAGATGTGTGCCTGAATCATACCTTGAACCCAACCTGGACATCCGAAAATGATATCATAAGGAACACAAAAGGGATTTTTGATTCCTAATTGATGTTTTACTCGGGACGCTATGCTTGGGACAATGTCTGTTTGATTTGATCCGCTAATCACATCGCCAAAGTTATGTGCAACGATGATCATATCGATTGTTTCTGGATCAATTCCAGCATCTTCAATTGCACGCTTTGCTGATATACTTGCGATTTCAGAGCAGGTCTGGTCTTTGTTGACATATCGCCTCGATTGGATTCCAGTTATTTCTTGAAATTTAGCGATGACGTCACTATTGTTGTTCTGAATTCTTCGACCGTCATTGAAGCTGAAGGGATTTTCCATAAAGGTGTTGTTCTCGACCTCTACTTCTGGGATGTATGATCCCGATCCGATGATTACAGTGTTTTTCATGCCTTTTAAATTGGGGCGTGAATGTACGCTATTCGTTTAGCTAAAGTGGTTAATTCATAAAGTATATTTATAATGACGTATAAAGTCAAAAAAAATCCCACTCCTTCCGATCTCTGTCGGAAATGAAGTGGGATTTATATATCTAGTCGATTGACTATTTCTTTTTGTTCTTAATTTGTGTGCGTTGTGCTTCTTGCATTTTTTGAAGACGTTCTTGGAATTTTGATTTTCCACCTTTCTTAGAACCTCCACTTGCTGCTATAGCTTTACGTTCAGCCATCTTCGATTTGATTTTGTCCTCATCAACAAAGAATTTCTTGATCAACAACATGATTACAATAGACATCAAAGTCGAGATGAAGTAATAGTAACTCAAACCTGAAGAGTAATTGTTGAAGAAGAAGATCATCATAACAGGGAAGAAGTACATGATTACTTTCATGTTTGGCATTCCAGGTTGTGTTTGAGCCGACATGTTACTACTATTAATGTGCGTGTAGATCAAAGTCGTAACGGCCATCAATAGTGTGAACAAACTCACGTGATCTCCATATACAGGAATGCTCCAAGGCAATGTAGCTATCGAATCAAAAGAAGATAAATCTTCTGCCCATAAGAATGATTTTTGACGTAGGTCAAACGTTGCAGGGAAGAAGCGGAATACTGCCAAAAGGATCGGCATTTGAATCAGCATTGGAACACAACCCGCGAGTGGACTAGCGCCCGATTCTCGATAGAGTGACATTGTTTCCATTTGTTTCTTCATTGAATCATCCTTGTTCGGGTATTTCTTAGTGATCTCCTCAATTTCCGGTTTCAAGATTCGCATCTTCGCTGAAGACGTGTACATTTTCCACTGAATCGGCATCAAGGCTGACTTAATAAGTAAAGTCAACAATAAAATTGCCAATCCAATCGCCATTCCTGTAGAGTTTAAGGCGTTGAATACTGGTTGTACTGCGTAGATGTTGATCCATCGGAAGATTCCCCAACCGTAGTTCAAAATCTGATCGTAATCTTCGTCGTAAGAAGTAAGTACTTTGTAATCATTTGGTCCAAAGAACCAGTTCATACTTACGCTCGCATTATCAACATTCTTGAGGTTCAAGTTCATCTCAGAGATGTATTGTTTCAAGTGAGTTGAATCACGATCGTCACCTTCTTCGTACGTATTTACTTTGAATGAAGATCCTTCTTTCGCAAATGATTTCTCAGGACGTAGGATTGAAGAGAAGTAGCTTTGCTTGTAACAAATCCAATCAATGTCATCTTCAGCTTTCTCATCGTCACTAGACATTTCACTCAAGTAAGAGAAACCTTCCTCTTCGTAATTGTAACAAACAGTTGATACACGACGTTGTTCGCTCATCAAACGCTCTGTTCTTCGGTAAGCCAATTCCCAATTGTAAATAACATTTTTAGGAGTTACCTGACCACTTAGACCTTTAATATTGATATCGAAGTCAAGATCATAAGCGTTATTCTTCAGTTGGTAAACGAATTCAATCGAACCTTTATCACCTTTCTTAAGTTCAAAAACAATTTTGCTCTCGCTTTGGCTTTTAACTTCGAAAATTTCCTTTGCCGTATTGACATTCTTATTGCCCATAGGGAAAGTCAAGCCTTGAGAGGCATCTCCACGTTGGAAAAGAACAAGTGGATCGATTTTACCGTCCTCTTTGACGAAGTTATCGAATGATTGGAATTCTTTCAAACGAACTTGCGCAATTTGAGCTCCTTTCGTATCAAAGTCGATGATCAGCTTGTCCGTCTCAAGTGTAATAATTTCACCTTGATTAGCAGTTTTCACTTCACGAAGACTATCAGGAATCATTTTGCTCGTTGCAGCAACCAATTTCTCGTTTCCTAAAGTGTCTTGATAAATAAACGAACCTGAAGAATCTTTTGAGAACTCATCGTTTTCATCCAATTTGGGTGTCCAATTGGCAGTCATTTCGATCGTGTTGGCATCAACTTTCGCTTTAGCCTCCTTTTTCTTCTTCTGAGTGTCCTTTTTCTTCTGATCAGCTTTAACCTGTTCTTGCTTGGCCTTAACTTGAGCCGCTTTCATCTCTTCTTCCGAAGGTTGATTAAAAATTGCAAAGGTTGTTAATGTCAAACCAATTAAAACCAATCCAATGATGGTATTTCTATCCATTTTACTTTTTTCTATATTCTATAATTAATGCTTGAATCCCAGTATTCCGATTGTTATTAGATTCGGGAACGGTATCAAAAATCGTGATGCTTCCGAATATTTAATCGGAAGCATCGGTTTACTTTTTCTAAATACTAAGTTATTTTTTATTCTTAAGCACTGCATCAATAAATGCTACGAACAGCGGATGCGGATTATCAACGGTACTTTTATACTCTGGGTGGAATTGAGTTCCTACAAACCAAGGGTGATCTTCTAATTCAATAACTTCAACAAGTCCTGTTTCAGGATTTCGTCCTGTTGCTTTCATTCCATTTTCCTCGAATTGCTCCAAGTAATCATTGTTGAATTCATAACGGTGTCTGTGTCGTTCCGAGATAGAATCAGTGTTATATGCGGTTGAAACATGTGAACCAGGAGTAAGGTTACATTTGTAAGCCCCTAAACGCATAGTTCCTCCCATATTGGAAATGTCCTTCTGTTCCTCCATCATACTAATTACTGGAGCTTTGCAATCATTTACGATTTCAGTAGTGTGAGCCTCAGTTAAACTAAGTACGTTTCGCGCAAACTCAATAACTGCACATTGCATTCCCAAACAAATTCCAAAGAAAGGAACCTTGTTCTCCCGAGCATAGCGAACTGTTTCAATTTTCCCGGAAATTCCACGTGATCCAAATCCTGGAGCAACGAGAATCCCGTCTAATCCTTTTAATTCACTATCAACATTTGATCGAGTAATTTTTTCAGAGTGAATCCATCTAATATTGACCTTTGCTTCATTCGAAACTCCAGCATGGATAAATGACTCGCTAATTGATTTGTAAGAATCTTTCAATTCTACGTATTTTCCAACTAGTCCAATTGTTACTTCAGACTTAGGTGCTTTCAATCGTCGAAGGAAGCTTTTCCAGTTATCAAGGTTAGGAATAGACTTCGTTGGTAAACTCAATTTATCGAGTACCACTTTGTCCAATTCTTCTGCTTGCATCAATAATGGAACATCATATATCGTATCCGCATCACGCGATTCGATAACAGCGTTCAGACTAACATTACAGAACTGAGCAATTTTGCGACGAAGGTTCAAGTCAAGTTCGTATTCCGTTCGACAGCATAAAATATCCGGTTGAACACCCAATTCAAGCAATTGCTTCACAGAGTGTTGTGTTGGCTTCGTTTTTAACTCACCAGCAGCACGTAGATAAGGAACGAGTGTCAAGTGAATAACGATGCAGTCATTTTCGAATTCCCACATCATTTGTCGAACCGCCTCCACGTATGGAAGTGATTCAATATCACCAACTGTCCCACCAATTTCCGTGATCACGATATCATATGTTCCTTTTTTTCCAAGGATTTGAATTCGCTCTTTGATCTCGTTGGTGATGTGAGGAATAACTTGAACTGTTTTTCCAAGAAACTCACCACGGCGTTCTTTATCAATTACAGACTGATAAATACGTCCAGTAGTGACGTTGTTCGCTTGCGAGGTTGGTGTATTCAAGAAACGTTCGTAATGACCAAGGTCAAGATCCGTTTCAGCTCCGTCATCCGTAACAAAACATTCACCATGCTCATACGGGTTTAGCGTACCAGGGTCAATGTTGATATAAGGGTCGAGCTTTTGAATGGTCACTGAGTAACCACGAGCTTGTAATAATTTTGCCAGCGATGCTGAAATGATTCCTTTTCCGAGAGAAGATGTAACCCCTCCTGTTACGAAAACATATTTTGTAGAATTTGACATGTATATAGATGTAACTTCGGGACGCAAAGTTAGGAGATTCCTACTACCAAGTAACTAAAAAACTGATTTTTTATTCACGGATTACAAACATTTTTGTGTTTCCCTAGTTTGCCCAATTGTCATTTGCGTTAATTTGGAAGTGGAATTTGCTCTTGCGAACCTCTTTCGAATCAAATACAGGGCAGCCGTTAGCGTCTAATCGGGGGTAGTGAGGGGTTGATGGTTTAATGCTTTTTGGTAAGAATATTAGGTCGTGAATGAGCCTGTTTTGTAAGCCATGCCGAATGTGTTCTGAATCCATTCCGATACGCAGTGTTGCTGTTTGATTAAATGGGAAGTGATAGGAAGCGGATGCATATAAGATGCCGTGACTTGTTTTTCCATAAGGTTGATCCTCAAGAATTCTGAAACCATTTGGGCATTTATCCATGGATATTTTTTGCCAACGAGAACCCCTTGAATCTCCAGTCCATAAAAACATGCTGACAGCAAATTGCCAATCTTTATACCTATAATTAGCATGCGCACGTCCTGTTCTAAAGCGGTCATGAGCGTAGCCCCCGAAAAGATCATTCTCGTGAAAAAGACTGAACTCTTTAATGTGAATTCCAAAAGCTCCTGATTTTTGAGAGGTTTCTGTATTGTCGAAATACCAAAGGTAATTGTATGCTACCCCAAAATTATATGGTGTCTGATGATTTAAACCATCGAGCGCTAAGTTACGATCGGTTTCTTTTTTTCCTGCGAGAAGAACTAAACCAAGTGAGGATCTATTCTCCCAGAATTTTGTGCGATTAGCGTATCCTTTTGAGTAGAGATAAAACGTGGATCCAGCATTTACCTGAAAAAAGTAGTCCGTATAATAGCCTTTCAAGTTGATTCCGATCGCATCTACATGTGTTCCCATGTTTAAAACAAGACCAATTGAACCTCCAAAATGCTCTGAAGCATAATTTTGTGCATTCAATGAACTGCATGTAAATAAGAAATAAAGGAGAATGCTCCGCATATTGCAAAGATGTCAAAAAACATTCCAAATCGAAATCATGCTATTTTTCCGTGAAACTTCAATATTTTCCAGTCATCCCAAATTGAAAAGTGATGATGTAATTAATTGTAGTTTTGGTTCTAATGAAAACAAGAAATATTTATTGGGTTGCGCAGTTTGCTGGATGGGTAGCGTATGCAACCTTACTATTCATTGCAATAGTTACTAGAGATAATGCGATTACGTTTGAAACGGTTTTGAGCGTCATTCTCTGGGTTGTGTTTGGGATTGCAGTTACTCATGCGCAAAGATTTGTGTTTCTTCGTTTGAATTGGCTCGAATTGAGATTGGCTCCCCTCATTCCTAGAGTGCTTATTTCCTCAACGATTTCCGCGATAGTAATCTATAGTTGTCTTTTTGCCGTAGATTACTTTTTGGAGTACGGAAGAGCTACAAAAGAAAATTTCACGGTTTCCAATCTCGTATTGGGTACGATTTCAATGGCAATATTAATCCTCTTTTGGAACGCCATTTATTTCACGTTTCATTACTTTCAGAAATCGCGTAAACAGGAAGTTTCAAATCTCGAACTAACAGCAAGCAATAGAGAGAGTGAATTGAAGAACTTACGTTCACAGCTGAATCCTCATTTTCTATTCAACTCACTGAACAGTATTCGAGCATTGGTTGATATTGAACCAGCAAAAGCGAAAAAATCAATTACAACTTTATCGAACTTATTGCGCCAGTCCCTGATGATCGGGAAAGAGAACATAGTAACTGTTGAGCAAGAATTGGACATCGTTCGAAATTACCTCGATCTTGAAAAAATCCGTTTTGAAGAACGTTTGAATGTTCAATGGGAAATTGATGATTCTTTATTATCCAAGGAAATTCCACCTTTTTCTGTTCAAATGATGGCGGAAAATGCTGTTAAACATGGGATTTCGAATCGAAAAGAAGGAGGTGATGTAATTGTTTCGATTATCCGATCAGATGTAGGATTTTCATTGCAAATAAAGAATTCAGGAGAATTAGGAACGAAGATCGACCTTGGGGTTGGCATTCAAAATATTAAACAACGCTTAAAATTGCAATTTGGCTCAACTGCGAAGTATAGCTTGGTTCAAATAGAGGGGTATGTTGTTGCGAAAATAGAATTTACAGATGAAAGAATTTAGAACAATCATTATTGATGACGAGCGTTTGGCTCGAGAAGAATTAAAAAGCGTATTGAAGGACTTCGTTGAGATTAACATCATCGATGAGGCGCAAAATGGTGATGAAGGAATTGAGAAAATCAATCGATTGAAACCAGATTTGATCTTTGTGGATGTTTCAATGCCTGGAATGACTGGGTTTGAGATGTTGAAGAAGTTGGATGAAATTCCATATGTGATTTTTGTTACTGCTTACGATGAATATGCGCTCAAGGCATTCGAAGTGAACGCCGTGGACTACTTATTGAAGCCGGTGGATATCGATCGACTAACAGAAACAATTGAGAAGCTTAAGCAAAAGGAAGATTCTGATTTTGAATCAAGTCAAAGTGTAAAAACAATTCGAGGAGATCGAATGCTTTCTTTGAATGATCGTGTATTCATTAAGGATGGGGAGAAATGTTACTTCGTAAAGCTGGAGGATGTCCGTATGTTGGAATCTGATGGGAATTACGTGAAAGTATTCTTCGGAACAAACCGTCCACTGATTTTGCGCTCATTGAATAGTTTTGAAGACCGTTTGGATCCAGCCTATTTCTTTCGAGCAAATAGAAAATTCATCATCAATCTAGAATGGGTTGAGCACATTGAAAACTGGTTCAATGGTGGGTTGCAAGTAGAGTTGAAGGGAGGTGATAAAATTGAGATTTCCAGACGTCAAGCAATTCGCTTTAAGGAAATGTTGTCGTTGTAGGAAGAAAGTGCTGAATGACCAGCAGTTTGTTGATTAAGTGAGTCATTCAGCAGTAGCAGAAATTAATGCTAGGTTAAAAACGGATAATTACTTTTGATTGTACGTTTTGAGTTCAACCAATTGATCTATTGATAACTATGGGAGGTGGAGGTTTTATGCAGCATGCTTCGAATACCAATCGACAAGATAGGGCTCAACGAAGTGCTAGGCGTGAAAAATTCAATGGCAATCATAGTGAGAAGACGACCATGAGTTCAGAAAGCTCGCCAAAACTCGATTTTTCCCATCTATCCCAAGACCAAATTCTTGAAGAACGAAAAAGAATACGAAAGGTATTTGTAAAACGACGGAAGAAAAATGGTGCTATATTTTTCTTTGCATTAGCCCTAGTTATTACTGTGGCTGCAATAGTTTATTCAAAAGTTCGTGGATTACTTGCCTAGGATATTAGAGGAGGGTTTACTCAGCCAAGCTGATTCCATCACTACTAAGAGTAATCAATCTTTCCTTATATAATGATCCAACGGCCTGTTTAAACGTCTTTTTACTCATTCCCACAACAGCGCGCACATCTTCTGGTGCACTTTTATCGTGAACAGGTAAATGTTTCTTTACTTTCAATATTGACAACAAACGTTCTGCGGATTCTGAAATTTTCACTTCTCCAACAGGGTCAAGACGTACATCCAACTTTCCATCTTCACGTACTTTGTAAACATAACCAGTTGTACGTTCTCCACGTTGAAGAGTTCGTGTAATGTCGTTGCTGTAAATTAATCCAGAATAACGATTATCGACAATTACATTGACGCCAAGGTCTGTGTTATCACAAATCATAAGTTCTACAGGAACCGTTCGTTCAATTCGATGATCACAATCTGTCAAATATCGATTGATTTTTGTCGATCCATAAACACGATCGGTATCAGCATCTAGCTGAAGTGTTGTGAGGTACCATCTTCCTTCTTCGAGCTTAATTCCTTGCTCTTTAAATGGGATCATTAAATCCTTTTCCAAGCCCCAATCTACGAATGCACCAAATACAGTTACATCCTTGACATATAGGTAGCTAAATCCGCCTAGTTCAATCAAAGGTTTCTCTGTTGTTGCAACCGCGCGGTCTTCAGAATCTCGATAGACAAACACGTCGAGCATGTCATCGATTTTCATATCGTCGGTCAAGTATTTGTTGGGGAGTAGAATGTCATTATCCGCCTCGTCGCAAAGATAAGCGCCAACAGAAGTGAAACGTAAAACTTGAAGGTTATTGACTTCGCCAATATTCATATGCTTAGAAATAGAGTGAGGATGCCAGTTTAGAATTAATAACCAAAACTGGTAATCCAGGCTTGTTTGTAAGTAAGCCTTGTGCAAAGTTATCAAATTGTGGGAAAAGACTCTCAGAATGATACGCTAATGCAATCATATCAATTTTATTTGCCTTTGAGTAGCTCATGACCTTCTTTCTGTAACTACCACTTTTCTTCACCAAACCTATGGTAGGCTCAATTCCTTGCTCTTCGTATTGTTGTTTTACAATACCAATTCGATTTTTTAAGCGTGTATTCAGAATTTCATCCGTTTGTTTCTCGGCAATAACATGTAGTTCTGCTTCGAAAATACGGGCCATATCACCGGCAATTTTCGTAATCTGTAAACTTTCTTTGGTTAAATCAATCGCAACAGCCAATCGCTTAATATCGTTGAGTTGAGTGCTTTTTTGAACGATTAGAAATGGGCAATCTGCACTGATGATTACCTTCATTGCAAAGCTTCCAAATAGTCGTTGAAGTCCACGCTTACCATGAGTTCCCATGATGATTAGCTGTGCTTTTTCATCTTTAGCAATTTTTCCAATATCCGTGAAAATGTTCCCAACTTTGACCAAAGTGCTTATTTCAACCCCACTAGGGAGTACTGTAGATTTTGCAACTTCTTCCAGTTTAGCTTTCATTGCCATGCCTTTCGGCTTATCAGGGGCAAGGTGTAAAAGTCGAATCTCTGTATGAACATGTCGTCCAATATGCAGAGCGTACTCAAGGGCTTTTTGACTGGTAGGTGTAAAGTCGTACGGGACCATGTATAGATTCTTACTCATAGGCTGCGATTGGTGATTTAGGTAAAAATACGTAAAAAAGTAGAAGGGAATCAAGTCCTAATTTGCATGTTACTAACACACAAATGTGCAAGTAGTGGTGATAATTAATTCTTTCGATTACGTCGACGACGTTTTTTCTTCTTCTTTTTCATGTCACCAAAAATTGATAAATCTGAAGGGTCTCGCTTGTCGCGTTTGTCTACTTTTGGCTCATTTGATTTAGGCTCTGTTGACTTTTCATCATTGGCCTGGCTCTCCGGAGTGACCGCAACGTGTTCGTTTCCGCCAGCCGGAGCGTTGGGATCACTTGGGTTTTGCCATGTGTTTTCAATCTTTATTTTAACGAGTTTTCCTGTTTTAGGATCCATCGTATGAACTGTACGCTTTTCCTTAGAGTCATGGTTATTCACGCCAATCACATCTTCCTTTAAAATCCATTTATTATTTTCAAATATAAATGCGTCATACGACAAATCAGGAACGTAGAAAGAGTAATATCCCTTCATCGTTGGTGCTTCAGGAGATAGGTGATCCATCATGATGCGGTCACGACCTGCTTCATAGCGTAAAGTCATGGTCACTTTCTCAGAGTGCTCATAGAAAACACGTTTTTTCGTTTCTTTCCCAATTTTGAAAATCGGTGAGCCAAATTTTACAGAATGACCATTGATGTACATTGCATCGATTAGTTTGATATTGCTCATCGTTGTATTTCCATCCCATCCTAAAACAGTGTAGATTGTTCGACTTCCTTTCTTTACAGGGATGATTTGGTAATACAGGGCTCCATACCAGTTTTTGGCCTCAATAACGCCATCAGGCTGTTGCAGGCCAAATACTTCTTCTTTCAATTCTGTTACGCTCAAGGATTTTTTTCGTTTGTCGTAATGTTGAACAAATCCATAATAACGCTGCGATTTGTCATCTTGTTCGATGTTCCAATTAATAATTCGAACCATCTTATCCTTACTGTCAATAAATCCAACAGACGTAAGTGATAGAAAAGGATGATCAAATGATTCTTCGTATTCCAATACGGCAGCGAGGTCAGATTTGAAATCTTCGTTTGCGCTTACTTTTTCTTGATCGGTAGAAGCGCTACGAAGCGTTTCAAGTTTCATTAACAATCTATTTTCTGCCTTGGTGACATCATAGTCTTGTGCGAAACCACTAATGCCTAGAAAGACGAACGAGAAAACAAGGAAATTCTTCATACTCTTATTAACGTTAATACACTGATTTTGTTACTGACACCAAATTCTATCCAAATACCTTACCAATTAATGATACGCAATAAAATTAAAAGCAGGGGGAGTAATCTTCAAATTTCTTAACTCCATTGCGATTTGTGCCCGGTGATAATTGCTATGATTCAATACGTGATACAGGATGTCGATCGAACTTTTTGACAGTTGAACACCTTCTTCTGAATGGTAATTTATTTTCTCTGTATCTTCTACGTGCTCCAGATAATCAATCGTCTTACGCAAATTGTCGTGCATTAATTGATCCCAGAAATGCATGGGTAAGTGATCCCATGTATGAGATTCTGCCTTGACATCAATAATTCGCGAAATCCAAATATGGTGCACATTTATTATGTGTGACATCGATTTTTTTGCGAAATCTGACAAATCATCTTCATTTTTCACAAGTACGTCCACCCAAGTTTGATTGGAACGGAAATCGTATTCGAATTTATCCATGAAGAACTCTTTCATCTTAGATTGCTTTCAAAGCATCGATCGTAGTCGTTGGATCCTCTGAATTAAAGACAAAACTTCCAGCAACAAGAACATCAGCTCCAGCTTTAATCAATCGAGCACCAGTATCAAGGTTGACACCACCATCGACTTCAATTTTTGCTTGAGACCCTGATTTTTCAATCAATAATTTCGTTTGAGTAACTTTCTTACACGCATTTTCAATAAAGGATTGTCCACCAAATCCAGGATTCACAGACATGATCAATACCAAGTCTAAATCCTCGATAACGTCTTCTAGAAGAGCAACAGGAGTGTGTGGGTTTAGAGCAACACCAGCTTTCATTCCAGCTGCTTTGATTGCTTGAATCGTTCGGTGAAGGTGAGGACACGCTTCGTAATGAACGGTAAGAATATCTGCACCTGATTTTGCAAACTCTTCGATGTATTGGTCTGGCTCAACGATCATCAAATGAACGTCTAATGGCTTTGTTGCGTGCTTTTTAATTGCTTTGATTACAGGAAATCCAAAAGAAATATTCGGTACGAAAACTCCATCCATCACGTCAATGTGAAACCAATCTGCATTGGAAGCATTGATCATTTCAACATCACGTTGGATATTGGCGAAGTCGCAAGAAAGAACGGAGGGAGCAATTAAATGAGCCATTGTTTTTTATTTGCAAAATTACCGTTTTATTCGACTTAATCCATATGAACTAGGTTTCGATTCAAATAAACTCTGAGTCCTATTTTATATCGAACTCTCGTTCATGATTTTCAGGTATTCCTCGTCTCGACCGTAGATGTCAATATGGGTGATCATCTGTTCTCCAACTCGCACTACGGATATGTATTCCACAAAAATAGGTATTGGGTCGAGGAGTCGAATAGCATAGTTTTCTCCACGGGACATGATGCTATCAAGTGAATCAGGAATAACGACATCATTTATTTTTCTACCTCTAACATCGCGTTCAAGAATTCGCCTCGCCAGATCGACTGGATTTTGGGTTCTCATACAGCCGTGTGAATACGCTCGGACATCGGTGCTGAACAAACTTTTACTTGGTGTATCATGAAAATAAACACTGTGAGAATTTGGGAAAACGAACTTGATGATGCCCAAACTATTTGATCGACCGGGATCTTGAACGACTTTGAATGGAAATGAAGTCTGACGAATGCTTTTCCAATCCACTGTCAGCGGGTCAACTTCTTCGCCTTTTTTGTAAATCTTATAACGATGACGTTCAAAGTAATTCGAATTCATTTTCGCTGCAGGTAAAATTTCCTTGCTAGAAATCGAGTAGGGTACATTCCAATATGGATAAGCAACGATTCGACTTAACTTCGAGGTTAATTCGGGTGTTTCGTTCTCACTTCGACCAACCACAATGTTGTGATCGCTCTTTAAACTGTCATTAATATAGAAGCGTAGCTTGTATTCTGGAATGTTAATATGAATGTACTTTTCTGGGAATGGCTTGCGCGATCGTATTTTATCCATCGCCAAAATAATTCGGTCTCTTCGATGAGTGGTGCTTTCGTTCAGAGCGCGTGAAGTGTACTTTCCTATGACTGCATCCGGTTTTAATCCACTCTGAACCTGAAATTCCCTCAATGCTTCAAACATTGCGGAAGTATCGTTTTCAACTGTCAAGTACCCTTTGGAAATAAGAGCTGCGGTTGCCATTTCTACGGATTTTATTGAATCATATTTAATACTGCGTATTTCAAAAGTTGACTCATCCATCGGATAGGTATCCATTAAGTGGATCAATCCTTTTCCAAGTACAGAGTAGTTTGAGTCTTGGACAGAATAACTGAGGAATTGAGGACGTAGATCAGTTGAAACATCAAAGTTCATCAGTGAGTCCAATTGAGTAGGATTAACCTTATCCACTGGATTCTTCTTTTTTGCCTCGAAATTGATCACTCCTTTCTTCAAATCATTTACCACTTGAGCAAACAGGAGCGTATTTGAAAGCTCATCTTGAACAAAGTTGTTTGTTTTTGGATAAACATGACGGTTAACTGGAACTCCGAGTTGTTCAGGACGTTTTAAAATCACCTTTATCTTCAGACCAACATCCGTCAAAAGGGAATCATTTATCCAAAATGGTTTGTTGCTCCGTTCTTTGTAAACTTTACGCAAATAGGATTGATCCTCTGAAGAAATTCCTAATTTTTCTAAATATTCTGGAGCCAGTGCCAACTTGATTTTCTCTTGTGCAGAAATCGCTCGTTGCTCGAAAGGCTTTTCACTCAGTGAATTGTCTGTATCACCACACCCAATCAATAGTAGTGAAAGGAAAAAGACCGTGAAAAAAGGCGTGATTAGGGTCTTCATATACTGATGATAATTGATTACATTCGTATACATTGTAGCGTAAAAATATAGGTTCAAATAATGGAGTTCAATATACTAATTCTTTTCCTTCTAATCATTGTCGGGATTTCGATTAAAGCATTTAATGATCCTGGCTTCATGGAGAAGTGGATGTTCATTCCTTATTTGGTCAAAACCGATAAGCAGTACTATCGAATAGCGAGTCATATGGCAATCCATGGTGATTGGATGCATTTAGGTTTCAATGCAATGTCACTTTATTATTTAGGGAGTGGATTTTTAAATATGATCGCTGGAGTTTATTCAATGAACAGTGATCTGACAACAAGTTTTATTCTTGATAGTGGTCTGATACAAACATATGGTTCCGTCATGGGGCAAGTTCATTTTGGATTGATTTTTATTCTCGGTGGTATATTTGCTGGCATGATCCCCTACATGCGAAATAAGGACAATCCATCCTATCGATCATTGGGAGCTTCAGGAGCCGTTTCGGCGGTTATTTTTGCTGCAATCATTTGGAATCCAGAAATGAGAATTAGCTTATTCTTCATCCCAATTGGAATTCCTGCATATATTTTCGGACCTCTTTACTTACTCTTTGAGTTTTTCATGGATAAACGTGGTAATTCGGGAATTGCGCATGATGCCCATATTGGCGGTGCCGTTTTTGGGATTTTGTATGTATTATTTATTAATATTGACAAGGGTAAGGAATTCTTAAATCTGTTTTTCGGAGGATGATCAGCTATGTAAACAATAACGGAGAGATATTATCGAACGAATCATTTGTGATACGTGCGGGTAATCGTGCTCATTTGTATGGAGATGGAATCTTTGAATCCATTCGTATAATTAACGGAAAGCCAATTAACTTAGTGAATCACATCAATCGAATGATGGAAGGAGCGAAGAAGTTGAAAATGCGCGTTCCTAGTTTCTACGACCTTGAGTTCTATGAAGAAAAGATCGGCGAATTAATTAAAAAATCCGGGATTTTATACGGTGGAAAATGCCGTATATCAATTGATCGAGCAATTGGAGGAACGTATCTACCAGAATCCAACGAAGTTGAGTATTTTATTGAAGTTCTACCGCTAGATAATTACGGTTTTGTTCTGAATAAAAAAGGCAAAGAAGTAGACATCTTCACAGAATACAAAAAACAAAACGACTCACTAGCGAATTACAAAACGAAAAATGGCTTAATATTTGTCCTCGCTGCAATTTCGGCAAAGGAAAAAGGACTAGACGATTATTTAATCACAAATACTACGAACAGTATTATTGAAGCTACATCGTCGAATTTATTTGTGGTGAGCAACGGGGTTCTTTACACTCCTGGACTCGAAGAAGGTTGTTTGGCAGGTACAATGCGCATGCAGGTCATTAACTTAGCTCTGAAAAATGGGATTAAAGTATATGAGTGCAAGATTTTGCCTCAAAATTTACTTGTTGCCGATGAAGTGTTTTTAACGAATGCCATCTCAGGACTCATATGGGTCAGTGGATACAGAACTAAGCGTTATTTTAATAATGTAACGCGAAAATTGGTCGATTTATTAAATGAAAAGTGGTCCGTATGAAGGGATTTTAGTTCTTCGAACCATTAAATACGCCTAACCATGAAATACACACTTATTCTTTTCGCCTTATTAATGCTTATCACTTCTTGTGGTGGTAAAAATCAGAAAACAATTGTATCCAATCAAACGGATCCAAATGGAATAAGAAATATCATTACTTTAAAAACTATAAGACCTGTTCTAAATACGAATAAAGAGGAGTTTCAACTTCGCGGCGACCATGCTCGTTTGATTCGAACAGAGCAAGGAACTAGAATTCATATTCCAATGAAAGCTTTTGTCAATAAAATGACGGGTGAGCCAGTTGAAGGTGATGTTCTCCTAACATTCGATGAGTACCATACTCAAGGTGAAATATTGGCAAGTGGAATTCCAATGACGTATACAACTCCTGAAGGAGATACCGTTGACTTTGAAAGTGCTGGAATGTTTGATATCCGTGCCTTTCAGGATGGCGTAGAATTGGATTTGGCTAGAGGAAAAGAGATTGAAGTAGAATTAGCATCTGATGTGGAAGGAACGTTTGAGTTTTACGCATTCGATGAAGATAAAGAGAATTGGGAATTGAAAGACACCGAGTGCAACGCTATGATCAATCCGTACATAGCATTGCAGAAAATGGAGTTGGAGAAATTGGATGAGGAAATGCCTCAAACTCCCAAGAAATTAATCGAATACAAAAAGGGTGATCCACTTTTTGACATTAAACGCTATGGTGCTCAAGATCAAGTGTTGGACGCCTTGAATGGTGTTTTCTGGATGTTTACAGGTGATTCAACCCAAATTGACCCATCAAAAGACAACACTACTTTTAATAAATACTATGATTTCGTTGAGTTGCTTCTAGTCGACAGCTCAAATGTTCGTGAATATGACATGGTTTTCCAAGATGGAACTGAAGAGGTAATTGTTCGTGCAGCTCCAATATTTCAAGGTAAGCTCTTAACACGTGAGAATGATCGCATGTCGAGGATTATCAATCAAATTGAATACGCCATGCGTTCAAAAGCACAAATAGAGCGTGAGCTAGAGCAAGAAAAAACCATGATGCGAGTGATGAACATCGAGGGAATGGGAATCTATAACTATGATCGTCAAATGAAAGATGAAAATGCGATCCCATTTATTGCTGAATTTACCTTTGAAGGGGAACCTGCTAATCAAGTGTTTGCGATTTACTTAATGCCTCGTGAAAAGCGTTGCGTGATAAAGTATACACCGCTGACATTTACTGAGTTCAGTATCAATCCAAGTGAATCCAATAGAATGATTGCAATCCTAGCAGACAATACGATGTACACGATTTCAGCTCAAATCATTCGTAAAATGAATCTTGCGAGTAAAAAAACTACGGATACGGTTGTTTTTGACCTGAAAAAGCACGGTGAGTTAATTGAGGATGCAGTCCAGGTGGACGAATTGATCGCAACCTTATGATTCGATTTTTTGCTCTGCCTTTTTTCTTAATTTTTTCATTCCTTGTTTCTGGACAGTTCGCTGCTCAAGGTACCGCAGTTGGAACTACTTTGGATGGTAGTCAAATTGGAAGTTTTTGGGATGAACCAGATTGTTTCCCGTTGAAGAAAAATGGTGGATGGGTTTGGTACGATCTTGAGAATGATAGTATTTCCAATGAATATTTTTTTACAGATTACGTTCAACCGTCAACTGGTTATTGCGAGAGTTTTGTTCTGAAAAATGACTCCATGTGGGGAATGATGAGTGGGTATGACGTAGAACGTTTGCCATTCATGTATGATTCTGTCATCTATATCAATGACAATGTTTTAACCCAAACGGATGATGTTTGGAGTTATCATCAATGGAATCTAGACGGTTCTGACACCTTAATTACGATCGATTTTGATTCGCTCTACGCGGATAATGGTCTGATGTATTTTTATTCTGGAGGAAAAACGGGTTTAATCTTAAAGTCAAACGTAATTGTTGAAGCTAAATATGATGTGATTCACACATTTGAGTGTGGACATGGTCTCTATGAGAGCTTTCAATATTTAATGACCTTAACAGGGAGTGAATTCAATCTTTTAGATGAACAGGGGAAGGAGTTACTGCCGAAAAATGTCTGGGATTTAAGATGTACCGAAGACAAGATATTCGAATTTAGACGAGGAGTCCACCCAGAATATTACTCAACATATTTGGATGAAATTATTAGCCCGAACGGTCGAGATATTATATTCTATGGTCGACGAGGGTACAAGATTTATGCTGAAGACAAGGCGACATCAGAACTGCACTTAGGCGATGGAAGAATTCTCAGTGATACGTACGATGATTATTTCATATTACGGGATGATTTTATTGCTGTTCGTAAGAATGGAAAAGTGGGATTGACAAAAGATGGAAACGAACTTCGGAGCGCTATAAAATACGATCAGATTAATGTATTAAGTCAGTATATGGATGAAAATGGGAGCTTATCAACTCATTTTTTGTTTTTTCTTGGTGACTCATGTGGATTGATGACTGAATTCGGCATTGAAGAGTTTGGAGCTAAGTATGCGAACATCCTTACCACAAGTGATCCAGATCGTTTTATTGTTTTGGATAAAGATTTGGGTGGAGTTGTTGATCGGAATGGGGAAATTATAATTCCTTTGAAATATGATTTTATCACCTATGATGGTCATTCTAGTTTGTTTACGCTTCAACTCAATAATAAATTTGGCTTAAGTCGAAGGGATGGCTCACAACTAATCCCAATCGAATACACAAAACACACAGCGCTTTCAGCTCGTGGTGGAAATGGAAGGGCATATCCTCTGCACGTATTGGGTAAAGGGAACAAATTGTTCTTCGCTAATTACAAAGGTTTAATCGAGAAGAATGGGGTTGATCATTACGATTATACTGGAGAAGTTTTAAAAACCTATGACTCGAAAGAAATTACTGTCTATGCCTTAGCTACTGATGGACTTGTCGAAGAAAAGCAGAGTTATCCTGTGTATAAACCAACAGTGATAAGTAAAGATTATTATTCGAATTGGACAGGATTACACGGGTGGGAAAAATCTTATCTCGAAGAAAATCAGAATGCCGGTTATTTCGGCTTGCGTTTTTATGCGAAAAAAGGATTCGGAGTTTTTCCTAAGTACAGAACTATTCGCCCTACAAGTTTCTTTTCCTTTTTGGGTGAAGTGGCATATGAAACGAGTGAGATTAATTGGTTAGATGAGATTCCAATGACCATTATTCGAAGCTACGACGAAATGAAAATTGGATCAGGAAGAATTGAAAATTATCCTTTGTTCAACACGGAAACAGTTCTTCCATTTTCTGGAAACGATGATCGTCGTTTGAATTATGAGTTGGATCGAGCGCAAGTCTTTACTAACAATACCAATGTTCCTTTTTCAGAGTTGGAGCTGTTGGAAACAGTTCATTACGGTGATTGCGCTAAAAGAATTGAATATGTACGTCGATTTTTCAAAGGTGGTAATCCGAAAATATGCCCAATTGATTCAGCAGAATTATCGCTGTACGACTACTACAAATACTGGAACATGCTAGATGCTGTTCGACTTTCACCCGAAATAATGAAGCTTGTTCTTGATCCGAAAGTTGGTGTTCGTTTTGATGAAACCAATCAAGTAGTCGTCAACACCTATGATTATGACTGCTACGTAAATGGACTGAAGTTTAAAGAACCTGTGAATTATGAGACCTTTGAATTCATAGCGAATGACATTTTCTATGAGAAAAAGCACGATTCTAAGACGGGTAAATTACGCGACTTCATTCTGAATAAAGACGACAAAGAAGAGTTTGTCGATAATTTATTGTCTGCCAGAGCTATTTCTGGGGATTTTGGCGAATTAATTCTTGCAGAAGCTCCGGTTTCAAGAATGGCCAAAATTCATGTCGATTATCCAAACTATTTCTTTCACCAAGATTCAATTGATTTGAATTACGAAGCGGGAAGGATCACGAGAAGAATTGACTCCAATTTTGTTCGATTGATTTCTCCACTGGGTGAAGTTATTGCTGATAACTGTGTTTTGATTCGCTATTTGAATGAAGATCGATTTGCTATCCTTCAAGGGAGTGGCTGGGAGCTAATCGATAAAAATGGTGCTTCCTTGAGTGAATTGAAATTCATTAGCGTAGAAAAATTTATAGATGACCGCGCTGAATTTGGTTTTGCTGATGGATCAGCGATTTTACTTAATTCAAATGGGGAAGAGGTGATGCCTTTGCCTGAAGCACGAACATTTTTGGATGATGATCATTACATCTTTGCGAGCAGCCCTAGCCAAATAATAAATCGTTTTTCAAATCAGAAAGATGAAGCCTTAAACGGTGAGAAATACAAACTCAAGGGCTTTTTTGTGTCAAAGGAGGATGGGAAAACAAACATTCGACGTTTCGGCAAGAGTGCAAATATTGAATTGAAATTAACGTCCAAATTGAAATCATTTGGAACTTGTCTCTACTATAAAAAAGGAAAACACCTTTATTCCATTGATTCCAACTTGGTGATTACAAAACACAAGAAAGTCGATAAATTCCGAATGGTCACTCCTCAAATTGGCTGGCTCGAAGGGAAAAAGGATCAATTGATTGATTCGGATTGGGGAAACATTTGCAAGATGAAGAAATCCTCAAGGTTTGAAATGCGCGATGGTCATTTAATTGTTTTGTACAGTGACTCTGTGGAACGTGATTTTGGAACATTGATACCGATTGTAGGTGGTTCAAATCCGACTGTCAAAGCTCCAGAAGTAAGAGTGATTTCCGAAAACGGAAAATACGGCGTTAAACAAGGGGACGAAATGATCTTGCCTATGAACTATCCGTGGTTGTCGAAAATCAATGATGAAGAATTCTTGACGAAGATCGAGTCAGAAAAACAACTATACAATTCCAGCTTGGATCGTATAGGAAATCGACCGTTTGATTGGTTCCTTCAAACAACTGGAGGCAATTTCGTGTTCTTCTACAAGGACCAAGTTTTCGTTGTGTCAATGGATCGAAGTAGACAATGTTTCATTAATTGACCATTCGAATCACCCTAGCAACAGGTAATTCGTGTTCTCAAGTTATTCCATTTCTCGGAAACGGGTTGAATCATAAGTGCTAAGTGCAATACGGCCAAAAGGATAGATCCAGGTAATAAGTTGTTCACTACAAATTCGAAAATCTCGAAGTTTTCAAGAGCACTGATCTCCAAAATTTCAATCCCTTGAGGAGTTAATTGAATCCTCACAGCAAATAATACGGCAATTGCAGCAAAATGGAAGCTGTTGGAAAATAAGTGCAGAATGTATTCCCACCGTGGTAACCCTCCCATGAATGCGCGACTATCCTTTTCAGAGTAGGCATCAATTCCTAGTACGATGAGATCTACGATCAATAATGAAATTCCAATCCAAAGGAATGTTTCATTCTCAAATTTCATGAAAAGGGTGTAAACAATTGCAGGGAAGAGGAATGCCCGAATAGTATGAGTGATATGCTCTAAGCGACTATCTGCTTGAGCATGTAATTGATACTTGAATAAGTGCAGATAAAATCCATCAATTGTTGCTAAGATGACAAATCCAATAAGTAAAATAGTTATAATTAATAATCCGATTTCCATGATGTTCAAGGTGTTTGTGAGGGGCAAAAGTCAAACAAAACCCAGTCTTAGAAAAGGACATTTGTCTCTATCTCTCGTGAAGAATTTCTTCTCTAATTCGTGTGAGTGTTCTACGAGTTACTCCAAGGTAAGAAGCGAGATCTTCAATTTTAGCGACTTGAATTATTCCAGGCATATCCTGAATCATTTTTTTATATTTTTCCTTTGCCGATTCTCGATTGAGCATTACCGCGTAACCTTCCATCACCAAATACTCCCTTTCCATAAGTCTTCGCCCAATAATTGACCAAGCTTCGTTTTCTTGATAAAGCTTTTCTATATCTCCGGAAGTTATGGTCAGCAATTGTGCGTTTTCAATCGTTTGAATAGCAAATTCAGATGGTTCTTGGCGAATGAAACTCTTGTAGGACGTTGTTGTTTTATGCTTCGTGCAAAAGCATGTAGTGACTTCTTTTCCAGATTGATTAGATGAAAATATCCGAAGTGTTCCTTCAACCACAAATCCTATTTGATTACAGATTTCGCCTTGCTGAACAAAGTATTCACCTTTCAGCAAATTGACTTCTTGAAAAAGCCTAAATCCCGCATTGAAATCCTGATCGGAAATGGGATGAATGTTATTGAGGAATTGCTTGAAACTGTTCACGAAGGTGTTTTTGTGCTCGCAAATTACAGATTAATATCATTTCAATCGGGTGTAATTCACAAAATCAATGAACCAATAAAACAGGTAATACTACGTGGTTTGATTTTTTGGAATTACGTAACTTGCAGCTATAGCTTCTCGGTTGAAACTTCAACTCACCAATATTCATTTTCGATGGTTGCACAAGATAAATACAAGGACACGACAATTAATGGCAGTATATTTCCAGATGCGCCGATCTATACAACATTAAAAATCAATTTGAACTCGACGCTTGAGAGTGAATATTTACCGACGATAAATCGAATACTGGCAAATGAGCACCTGGGATTTCGATACTTACTCATTGCGATGACGCACAAAGAAGGATTTAGTGCTGGAACTCGTTCATACACGAACAATAACCCAGGGAATATTGGTAATACCGACAGCGGGGCTAATCAGAAATTCGACACTTTGGAGGATGGAATTCTTGCTCAGAAACATTACATATTGAACATTGTGAATGGTAAAAGTTCAGCTTTCCCAATGGGGGAATTGAAAGTAATTAAACCGTATTACTCTCCAGAAATCGCCAAGAATCCACAATATGGATTGCCACCATTCCTTCCTGGATATACGTTCACGTTTACAGGGCAATTGGATCAATTTGTGAAGATTTACTCCACCGGAGCACGTGCGGGAAATTCGTATTTATCAACAATTATATCTTACTTCAATCAAAACGGATTGGTCATCACGCCAGAAAGTAAGTTGCAAGATTTTATTCAAATGGGTACTTATGGTTAGTGTCTGCAGCCAACGTAAATTTCTGAATTCTTAATATACGCTTGCGCGAAATGTTTCTTCACCTTAGAAAGTTTTTTTTGAACAGCCGCTTTTTTTCCACTTGAAACAATTACGATGTAGTATCCTTCGGCAAAACCGTCATACCCACTGGAATATTCGATACTCACGTAATTTCCACCATCATAACCTCCTCTTGGAAAATAACCGTGGACTTCACCACAACCGCAAACTTCGTCCGTTTTGAATCCTTCAGATTTGTCAGGATAATAAATCGAAGTAGGGTAGTCAAGTCCCAATTTCTTTTTTGCTTTTAAGGCTGTTTTTTGCGCCGCTTCAAAGTCTGTTGAGGAAGCAATAATTAGAAATGATCGATCGATATACGATACATAGTCATCTTGAGAAAAGCTAAATTGAGAAACGAATAATGCAATTATTAAGTAAAATGAATTTTTCATAGTTGTTGGTTTGATCTTACTTAACCAACTTTCGTACCACCGAATTTCCATTTGTTGAAATGAGTTCAAGGAAATAAAGGTTTGCTTCGAGATCCGCTACATTGATTTCAATATTATTGGGAGATTGAAGTTTTATTCGTTTTACTTCTTGCCCTAAACTCGTTCGAAAGACAATCTCTGCAAGTTGATCAGTTGATTTAATTCGAATCACATCATTAAAAGGATTCGGATAAATCTCAAATTGATTCTCTAATTCTATCGTTCCTGCATTCGATGGGTATTCAACCACAAAGTAAAGGGTATTCTGATCGTCAACATCATTCCATTCCCCAGCTACACCGAGCGGCCATCCGTTGAGTGAAATTCCGAGTCCATCCTGACCACCAAAATCATCCGGTTCATTTCCCCAGTTGTTGTAGAGCCCACCAACTGGATTTCCGCTAGATGTTCCTTGCCAGAATTGTGCAGTGGTCCCTGTATTATCTCCATCCCATATCCAATTTCCTTCCGTAGCTAAATCATTTCCTCCAAGCCAAACGTAAGAACCGCCACCACCGTCAGGGGCAACAGTATTATTGACCGTAATTCCACCGTTAGTCATCAATTCATCGAAAATAGCTGTGTTTTCCGCAACATCATCGATTTCTACCAAATATCCACCTCGACTCACAGCACACGCAGATGCATCTTGCCACGTTAAGTTTTCACGAATGAGTTCATAATTCGAACCGTTGTATGAGAATGCATAAACATTTGCGGGATCTCCACATTGTCCGAATGAGCTAAAGCTTAGAGCTGAAGTTAAAACGAAAGTTGAAAAGAAGGTAGAGATTTTCATAATTGAGTTGTTTCTGTGTGAGTATGAAATTACAATAATTGATTTCATCTATTACGTGTAGTTAACAGACACCCATTTTTCAGGAAGGTTGTCTATCGCGATCGAACAATTAATGCTAGAGCCGTTTCTAAACTTTTGAACATGGAAAAGTCAACTCTTTCGATAGAAAATGCGTTGTTTAATGTAAGAATGTACTTTTCCTAACTTTAGGCTTAGAACTAAGTAAAGGACTCTTTGAGTACTCAAAATTTCTAATTTGAACTAACTACTTGAACCCTATGTTATTATCAAAATACACCAATATCCTATTACTTCTAGCGGTAATGGGCTTTACAACCATTGCCGCTCTTCTAAACTCTTGTCAGGACAGTGCAGATCGGAAAGGGAGTGAATTAGGTGAAGGTTTTAAAGAAGCAATTGAAAATGCTGAAACGTTTAAGAATATTCAGTTAGATAGTGCCAGACATTACGCTTATGAGGCACATTCATTGGCCTGTGAAATACAAGGTGAGCTCGAAAAACACACATCCGTTTTACTCTTATCGGAAATAAGGTTTCTACAATTTGGTGCAAGTGATCGTCTATTTAAGAAAGTTAAAAGCTGCGAGAGTTGGTTCCGAGAACGCAAATTTTATAAAAAAGCATTTAGAGCCAATCTCGTACGACTGGAAATCATATCATTTTTGAAGGGGGGAGATAATGCTTCAGAAGACATAGAAGGCCTTATTGAAACCGCTGTTTTGTCCAAAAGTAATTCTGCCAAGGCCCAGGCATACTATTTCAAAATGGACAAACGGGATTATACTCGGAAATGGGAAGATGACGTACATATCCTTGATTCAGCTAGAATGTTTGCTGCCAAAGCGAATGACAGTGTTTTGCTTGCAAAAATTCGTATTATGAGCGTATTATCTGTAAATGGAAGTGCACAATCCTATGATAGTACTTTTCTTAGCTTGAAACAGGCACTTGAATGGAACTCTCCGGAGTTAAAATGTATGAGTTATCAATCGTTGGGTTTGGAATATATGCCTAATGCCAATTTGACAGATAGTGCTATTCATTATTTGGATAAAGGTATTGAATCGGCTCGAAAATGGAGTAGTAAACCACATGAACTATTATTAAGAGCATATAAAGTGTTTACATACACGTACGTATCAATGATGGATTCGGCGATTCATATAGGGAAGAATGTGATCGGTATTGCTGAACAAGTGAAGAACAGAAATGTAGAGTTGAAGTTGCATCGTAGTTTAGCACAGGCGATGTTTTTAAAGGAGGAATTGTCTAAAGGGATTGTACATGCGCAGAAAACGGTAAGTGTGGCAGAGACAATGGGAGATGAAATGGCAATGTATTCATCCAAACAAGTTCTTTCAACTTATTTAATAAGAACTGAACGTTATGCCGATGCAGAAGTATTTGCTGATGAGATGTACGAATGGGCAAAAAAAAGAGAAGAAACTCATGTAAATGATATGTTGATCTCAAATGCTCTTTTTTTAAAAGGAAAAATCAAAATGTTGCAACTTGATTTGGATCAAGCTCTTTATTTTTATGACAAGGCGGAAAAGAAATTGGCGAGCCATACCGGCAATAATAAATTCTATGTTCAGTGTACTGTTTTTTCTCTATTACTAAAAAAAGAGGCCTACAATCAAGCATTGGAATATTATAACTTCATGAACTCCGAGTACACAAATATTTATCTGCAGCGTTCTAATTTCCTCTATCTGAAAGGAAAATTAATGTTTCATTTGAATAGAAGTAGTGAAGCAGTTATTGCACTAAATGAATTTCTAAGCGCTGATAAAAGTGAGGGCGAAAAAGTCCACTATGACATAAGAACCATGCTCACGACGCTCTATGAAAAGCAAGGAAGGTACAGTTTGGCATTGGAGAACAATAAAGAAGCGCTCAGATTAAAACATGAAATGGATAATGCCGAAGACGCACTTAAACTCGAAAAGATTCAATCGAAAAGTGAGGTGTCAAATAAGGAAATCGAAATCGGGCAGTTGAAAATTGATCGTCTAGAACAACAAAATTCACTGAATGCACAAGAGAGTATGCTTCAAACAAGAAGGCTCTTTATCATTTTTCTTTGCATATTACTTGTATTACTCGCTGTGATAGTTGTTTCCGTTTCTCGAAGAGCAAAAGACACCATAGTAAGAAAAGAACTGCAAAGAAGCGCCTTGGAAAAGGAACAGCAAATTGAACGCCTTAAAACGGAAGAATCTGAACGAACAATAGAATTAAAAAATCAACTTTTCGCCAATATTTCACATGAATTTAGAACACCGTTGACATTAATACAGGCTCCCGTTGAAGAGTTGATGGAGCGTGCTAGTTTAGAGGATCAATATTCCTTACAGGTAGTTAAACGCAATGCGGATCATTTATTGGTCATGGTGGATGAAATCTTGGAGTTAACGCGGCTAGACTCTGGAAATACTGAAATTTCAAAGAATACCTTTGACATTCATGCGTTTATTCGAGAGCTTCAGATGAATTTTGAACCTGTTTTCAGGCAAAACAGCATTAAGTTTGAAATGGACCTTCCGAAAGAAGAATACCTCGTGTTAGCGGACGAATACCGTTTGAAAATGGTGTTAAATAACCTATTGAAAAATGCCTTCCACCATACACCAAAAGAAGGTGTTATTCGAATTCAAGTAGTAGTAAATAGGGATGAGGAAACACTCGAACTGGCACTCTTCAATTCTGGAGAGTGGATAGATGACGAATTCCTACCCACTATTTTTGATCGGTACGCGCGCTCAAAAGAAAAGGAGTATTCTGGATATGGAATCGGCTTATCTTTTTGCAAACAAATTATATCACTTCACGATGGAGAGATCAGTGCAGAGAACGTTGAAGGTGGAGTACTGCTTTCATTTTCTATTCCAACAAAATTGGATCTAGTAGAATCGTCAATTGGAACAATTGACGAGCCAAATACTTATCCCATAGATGAGTCAGTAGAAAACCGAGAAAAGACTATTCTGATCGTAGAGGATAATCCAGAAGTACAGAATTTATTGAAGGATATCCTCTCTAGTCAATACGACATCGTATTAGCAGGAAACGGTGAAGAAGGAATCGAAATAGCCATGGAACATCAACCCAACTTGATCATTAGTGATATAATGATGCCGAAAGTAGGAGGTACTGAGTTAGTGGCAACCCTCAAAGGAAATTTTTCAACTTCGCACATTCCGATTATTTTACTCAGTGCGAAATCAGCGGGCCATGATCGAATTACTGGATTGGAAACAGGAGCTGACGACTATTTAACAAAACCATTTAGTCCAAAAGAATTAAAGGTTCGAGTGAAGAATCTCATCGAACAGCGAGAAAAATTGCAAAGACGTTTTTCAAAGAATGTATTCTTGATGCCAGACGAAATTTCATCCAATTCACTCGATCAAGAATTTTTAATTCGAGCTACAGATATAGTAGAAGCCAAGCTATTAAGTTCTGGGTTTAATGTCGAAAAATTCTGCCGTGAACTTTCATTGAATAGAAATAGTGTACATCAAAAATTAAAATCCTTGATAGGGTTAAGTGCTTCTCAATTTATTAAGTCCGTCAAACTCAAAAAGGCCACTACATTTTTAGCTGATGAACGTATTTCTATTGTTGAAGTTTCCGAATTATCAGGATTTAATAACCGTCAGGCATTCAATAAAGCGTTCAAAGATCAGTTCGAAATGACTCCTTCAGAGTATCGTAAGGAATGCTTGAGTAAGAATAATTAGCAGTATATGTCGATGTAGTCTATTTGTAAACGCCTGTTTTACAGTGTGTAATTACATTTCTTTACATATTCATTACATACGTTTACGGCTAATCATATCGATTTTGATCAAATTTGCAAATGACTAATTGAAGAAATCAATTCATGACATTCATGAGTGACCAATTTTTTCAGTCAAAGTAGTGCCTTTTGATCTAACAAATATTCAGCTTTCACCAATTTGGTTTTTAAAAGGCGCAAACGATCTAATAATTATAGACCATTATGCTTCAAAAAATCAGAAACCACTTTATCACGAAATGGATAGCGATTGGATTCATTCCAAGTTTTCTATTACCAATAGCATCTTACGCTTCTATTTCAAAAATGGATGCGCCCAATAGGAAATGTTATACCTCTATCAGCGTGGAAACTGAGGAAAAGAAGGATGACATTTACCACATAGATGCAAGCGAGAAAAACACGCTTAAAACTGATTTGAGTGATGTTGAAACAATTGATGCTGTTTCAGGAGTGGGTGGTCCTTCAGATGGTAATTACGGAGGTGCTGCAGCAAGTGGTGAATTCGTCGATCTGTCAACAGGAGATTTTAGCTATTCAATTCCATTGCTAGATGTGGGAGGGTATCCAATAACGCTGAGTTATGATGCAAATGTTACGATGGATCAACAAGCCTCGATGGTCGGTTTGGGTTGGAGCCTCAGTACTGGAGCAATTAATCGCGTTGTTCGTGGTATACCAGATGACTTCAATGGTGATCCAATCACAACTACAATGAACCTGAGACCGCAGTTGAGCATTACGAACAATTTTTCACTTAATGCAGAATTTGTTGGTCTTGATCTAATCGGGGACGTTGATTTTGAAGTTGGGGCAGGCATCGATGTCGGATATACATTCAGTAATTACACTGGAAATGAAAGTTCCATTGGTGGATCTGGTTCTTTTGGTATTGGGAAAAACTTAACGGGTGCAGGTCCTAGTGCTTTTTTGAATGGAGGGCTGAATTCTTCTTCGAGATCTGGTTTGTCAACTAACGTTGGTGTTTCAATAGCATTAGGTAAACAGTTTTCTTCATCACTCGGCTTGAATAAAAACAGCCTTCATGGATCGAGCCTAAGCACAAGTTTTGGTTATAGTGCAGGCAATTCTTTTGGGAACATGGGACTTTCCTTAAATGGAACGTTCTCTTTAGGGATGCAATCATATACACCTACTGCTTCCTTCGAATTCAACAATAAATCTTGGACATTGGAAACAGCAGTTGGTTATGAACTTCCATTAACTGCTTTACATGGAGGATATTCACGAACAAAATCAACAGTTTGTCTAAAAGAACGGGTTAAAACTCAACCTGCTTTTGGATATATGAATCAACAGAACGGATATGCATCTAATGCAATTCAAGATTTCAATATCAATTTAGGAGAAGTTCACGAGAATGTAAGTGGTTTGAATACACCAATTCCCACGAATGACTATTTCATTGTTTCAGGTGCTGGGATGTTTAGAGCAATTAGAAATGATGCCGGATATGTGAAGAATCCAACAACAAAAAGTGATGGAGATGCGGTTGCGATTGGAGCTGATTTTGCTATTGGTGTCATCCCATATTTCCCATTTACAACTTTCGAAGTTGGCGTTAACGTCAACTACAATTGGAACAACACTACGTCTGGAAATTGGGTGGACAATAATCCTTTATCTGGTGGGGTGTCTCCAGATTTTGCCTTTTCAAATAATCTGCCTTTTGGATCTGCTGAGGACAAAGGTAAATACGAAGAAGTAGTTTTTCAGAAAGTCAATAATCGTGGTTCTTCTTCAGATGATCGTTACGAGGGGATGAGGGGAGAGAAACCACTGAGACAAGAAATTGCAAGGGAGGGTGGTGAGATTGTTGGAAAGAGTTCCATGACTTCAGATAACGGAGATCCATTGTACTATCCGCTCGCCAATTCTTACTATCAAGCTGAGCGCAGAAATCAAAACGAAGTCTTAATCAATGAATCAAATCGAGAATTGCTATTGGCAGATAAAGACAAAATGAGAAGCTACATAATCAACAGCTTTAACTATGTAAATGGAGATTACACCGGTGCAACTGATATCACAAGAACAGACGAGCTTAAATACCCAGGTCATCACATAGGTCAATTGACATTAATTGGTACTGGTGGGTTTAAACAAGTGTATGGAATTCCAGTTATGAACGAAACCGATCAAGTAAGTTTTAATATATCTCAAATTAATAACTACACAGATGCTGATGTTCCAATTACGCCAGTAATTGGTGCAGATGGATTGGTGTCTTTCAAACCTGGGCAAGACAATTCATTAGATAATTTACGTGGAGATAATAATTTCTTCATGAAAAATCATGTTCCATCACACGCAACTTCTTACTTGTTAACGCAGCAATTATCAGATAACTACGTGGATTTAACTGATAACGGTCCAACTCCTGATGATTATGGATCATACACGAAAATAAACTATGGATTTGAAGGTCAAGGTCAATGGCGTTTCCCGTTTGAACTTGGTCAAGCGACATACAATGAAGGGTTTAAGTCCAACACGCTTGATGACATAGGAAGCTATGCTTATGGAAGGCGTGACGATTGGTTAATTCACTCCATTGAGACAAAAAACTATATCGCAGAGTTCAGCTATTCAGTTAGAAATGATGCCTATAGTGTGTCTGGTGAAGATGGTGGTGTAGGCACGCCTACTAAAAGACTAGACGAAATCCGTTTGTACAGTCGTCAAGGAAAAGAGCAAGGAGAAAACCCACTTAAAACAGTTCATTTTGGTTACACGTATGATCTATGTCTTGGTACTCCAGATAATCCAAGTGGTGGAGGGAAATTAACCTTGAAAACTGTCTATTTCACGGGGCAAGATTCACCAGAAGGTCAATTACATAAATACCTGTTTGATTATGGGTACAATGCTCCTTATAATCCATCACAAGTCGATAGATGGGGGAATTATCAAACAGGGATTTCGATTAACCATGAGGCATTGAGTTCTTTGGATAATGGTGAATATCCGTATACAAATCAAACTGTTTCAGCTGCAAACGAAGCAGCTAGAATATGGAAATTGTCATCCATTGATTTACCAACAGGTAGTAGAATTGAAATTAAATATGAAGCGGATCAGTATGAGTTGATTCAAAATCAAGAAGCAACTCGAATGTTTAAAATTGATGGGTTTTATGCTTCGGAAGAATCAGAGTTAGGAACATTAGTGTACGGTGATTTTTCAGATGCTATTTTTGATCCAGATAACAAAGATCAAGAATACTTTTACATGGTCGTAAACCTTGATGGAGCGGTTATCGGTGGTACTTATGATGAAGCTCTGAGCGTTTTTGAGAATCACTATTTACCAACTCCACACGGAACAAGTCGTTATTTATATTTCAATACTTTACTCAACCTTGCGCCACACAATGATGGAATTTTAGATCCTGATATATACGAGTACATTCAAGGATATGCAGAATTGGTAAACGAAGGATGGCGCCTTTTGGGAACTCCTGGTGAATGGAATCGGGTAGTGTATCAAGTGAAACCAGCACATTTAAATCAAGGAAAGCCAACTAAAGGAATAACGCATCCTGTAAGTCGCAAAGCATGGCAAGTGATAAAAGAAGCGATGCCACTTGTACTTTATCCAGAGGATGATTTGTCAACCATTTACGCGAAAGATGGATTGATAAACTGTGATGGAGTTGATTTGGAAGATAGTGAATCAGGGCCAGACCTAAGTGATGACTCGAAAAATCATAAGAAAAACATGAAAAGTATTCGTTCCATCTATCACATGATGCGAAATACAGGTTTTGCGTCAAGAGCGGTCATTGATCCAAATGGAGATTTGAATACATCTGATTCTAAATGTTGGGTGCGAATGCGTCCAGGGCCTGTCGCTAAAATTGGAGGAGGTCATAGAGTGAGCGAAATCCGTATGTATGACAATTGGAATGNAAATGTTCCAACAGAGAATAGTTCTGAATACGGTTTAGTGTACGACTATTCATTGCCTGATTCAGTTGTAAGCAGTGGAGTAGCGACTTACGAACCTATCCAAAGTGGAGGTGATGAAATTGCACTTCGTCGACCAAATTTCTTCGTCCACAATCAAAAAAGATCACCTTCTGAGCATTTCTACACTGAGTTCCCGTTGAACGAAGAGGTTTATGCCTCCGCTAGTATCGGTTACTCCAATGTTCGCGTTAGAAGTATTTCTTATGATGGATTAGAGATGATGGTTCCAGGTTATACAGATCACCAGTTCTTTACAGCCAATGATYACCCAATTCGAATGAGTAACACTGACATTAGTGAAGGCACCGAATTAAGAAAACCTGCTGCACTCGGGGCAATTGGTATCAGTATACGTCGTTTTGGTATTTCGTTCGGAACGAACATCATAACCAACGACATGCATGGGAAGTTCCGAGCGAAAAAAGTGTATACACAAAACGGATCTTTGGTATACAAAATGGAACATACGTACCATAAAATGGAGGGGGAATTAACGAACGAGCTCCCAACTATTTTTAGTGATGGATCTTTAGTCGATGGAGAGGAAAGTCGATTGATTGGACAACATTCTGATTTCTTAACCTTCGTAAATAAATCAGAATCGAATTACAGTTCCGTAGCATTAAAAATGCAAGCGGAGATTATTCCGCCAGGTGTTACTCCATCAGCTTACCCCAATGCGAGTACATTTGAAAACACAATTTACACATCCTTAACTTCAAAAATCACTTACCAATCTGGTATAATTGATAGCGTTCTAGTGGAGGATAATGGAAGGGATAAGTACACCACGAACCTGTTATATGACGCAAAATCAGGTGCGGCAATTGTAACGGAAGTGATTCCTGAAAAAGGGGCTGGAATTAGAAAAATGTATGATTATACATATCCAGCCTATTGGAAATATGAAGAACTTGGGCTTGATTCTGATAATGCACGAATCGAACGATTAAATATTACTGGAACGGATGCGGTAATTGAAGCTTCCCAAGAAGTGTATTTCAATGTTGGAGATCAATTGAGTGTGTATGAATTTCAACTGACACCGATTCCAAAATTACTAACCTTCACTGGTGATTTCTGGGTGATTGAAAATGAAGCGACAGGCGATTTATTCCTTGTGGATAAGGCAGGAGCTTTATTTGATCCAGTTGGAACAATTGATTATCGATTTAAGGTCGTTGATCCAGGGAATAAGAATTCTACAGGAGCCGCGATGGCAAATGTGTCTTCTTTAATAGGACCAAGTGGGTCACCATATGTTTCAGGATACCCGCATCAAAAAGTAATTAGCATTTCCGGAATTGAGTTGTTTGAAGACGCTAAGCTGGGAGGAACTTGTGTGGACCTTGGTACTATTCTGAATCCATATACACACAACATAAAAGGACAATGGAAACTAAAGCATACCTATAGTTTTGACGGAAAACGGGATTATTCCACGACAAACAGTAGAGTAGATGGTTGCTTAACAGAATACCAACCATTTTGGCAAAATCAAGATGGTGCTTGGATGGCGATTGATGATCTTGCTCGGACAGGCTACACTCCGTCTGATCCATATCAAGACTGGATTCAGAATGGAGAATCAACGGTGCACAATGAATTTGGTTTTGGATTGGAATCTAAGAATCCATTAGGCGTATACTCAACCGCAGGAGTTGGTTACAATCACAGTTATTCAACATACAATGCGGTTAACGCACGTTATCAAGAAATCGCATTTGATGGATTTGAAGACTATGAGACGAACGGGATTTTGGATGGAACAGGAAGCTTCGTTGAATTCCCATGTCAAGAAAGACATTTGAAAGGCGAGACGATTACTATTTCGGATCTCGAAGCGCATACAGGAAAATACTCCTACCTCGTGAGTGGTCCAAATGATGGGATTTTTATTACAACGGTTTGGGACGGGATTCCAGCTCCTTCAGTAACGCATATATCGCCATTTGTACTTGCTCCTAGTGAAGAGTTGGAAACATTCAAGTTGATTAATGATGAAACGGACAATCGATATGTATTCTCAGTTTGGGCCAAAGAAAATGGTCCAACAAACCCAATCAACTATGATGCTGCAGGGGTTCTAATAATTATTGATGGTAGCATAGAAACACCTAGCGCAATTAATAGATCAAATATTATTGATGGTTGGCAGAGGATAGAAGTCATTTTTGAAGTTGATCCAACAGTTCCTGTAGGAAGTGAGGTTAATATTCAATTGCTTGCTGCAAATCCTCGTGGAGTTTTCTACGATGATCTCAGAATTCATCCCTTCGATAGTGAGATGAAATCACAAGTACTCGATCCTGTCAAGCAACGAGTCTCTGCAACACTGGATAGTCGAAACTTCGCAACGGTGTATCAATATGATGAAAACGGAACATTGATCCGCATCATCCAAGAAACGGAACGCGGAAAACAGACGGTAAAAGAGAATCGCTCAGGAATTGTTTTGAACAATTAATCGAACAGCTAAGACAAAGAAATTATGAAAGCATTAGTTAATAAAATGACAAAAAATATAGCACTCGCTTTGTGCCTTCTAGCTCATCTTTCGGTGTTCGCTATTCATGAAGAAGTGGAAGTATCCAATACTGGATTAGGGCTTACTTCAACCATAAATATTGAAAGTTCACGTAAAGGTGCAATCGATGCTGCTCCAGGGACATGGTTCCTTAATTTTGGGGTCGCTTCATTATCCAATGAGATCATTTTTGGAATCGATCAAGACATTCACCAGATTGACGATAACTACCGTTACAGAGTCAGGTTTAACCTTAGTTGGAACGAAATAGATGGTGCAATTCTAGTGCCTTTCAGCCAATCAGGAATAGAACTAGAACTTGATTATTCACCTGAGGGAGTTTACCAAGACAAGCAAGTATATTCTTTTGAAGGTGGAACTAATATGACAATAAATGGTATTCAATTCTTCAAGTGGGATGAAGTAGCCTTAGATTATATTTTAGTTACTGTAGATCGAGAAAATCTCTTCTTAAAAGCGAAAATTGAAACAGAATATTACAATGATTTTGATTATACATTGGTTCCAATTTCTGCTGGACTTACAATGATCGAATCTGGATCTGATATGTTGGTGACTTTGCCGATAATGGATGGTGCTGAACAATACGACCTTGAATGGACTTGGATAAACGGATACGAYGGGACAGTGCTTGGTGGAATTCCTGTAGTTTATTCTCCAACTGAAGTGGATTACAATTTCAAAACAAATGCTTCGCGCGTTCGAATTGATAATAATTCATACAGCATTCCAATGATTTATGGTGACGGATACCTGCTTGTTCGATACAGAGGAGTAGGGAGAATAGTTACAGAACTTGAAACAGATATTGATGGTTTGTGGATGACAAGATTAACGTCTTATGAGGAAGCAAATAGTGTTGATGCATTCCCCATAAATTGTTACAAACGAGTGTATGCTATTGAAGATCACAAAATCAATTATGGAGCATCCATGACCTTCATTGAGAATGGTCGTAGAAATACAAGCATCAATTTCGTAGACGGTATGATGAAATCGAGACAGCAAATCTCGCAAATCAATAGTCAAGATGAGTTGTTGGTCGGATCAGTGATTTATGATCACTACGGTCGTCCTGCAATCGGAGTAATGGGAAGTCCTGTTAATGAAACGCAATTAGGTTATGTTGAAGGATTGAACATGCGAAATGCTTCAACACCTTACGATAAATCAGTTTTCCATAAAGATGAATTTATGTTGGGAGAGTGTGGACCAAAAGCTGCACTGCCAATGGATCCTGATGCATCTGTAGGGTCAGCTCGCTATTACAGTTCGTATAATGAGAATAAAGAAGGAGCTGAGGCATTTGTACCAGAAGCGAACGGATACAATTTCACACAGGTACACTATGCGAATGATCCAACAGGTAGAGCAAAACGTGTCGGTTCTGTAGGAATCGATCACCAACTGGATGCTACAACTGGTCACTATACCCAAGTGATGACTGGAGCTCAGGAAGACAATATGGAAATTGACCGTTATTTTGGGTCGGAAGCAGCCCACTTTAGCAACTATTCAAGAGTCGTTTCTCGTGATGTACACGGACAAATATCTGTTTCAATCCAAGATAATTTTGGACGAACGATCATGAGTTATCTGGAAGGATCTGCACCTATTGGTTTGGAGGAAATAGACGGAAACGGTCCTGAGACTTCAATTGAAGTTGATTTAACTGAATTCACAAGTTCTGGCGCTGATTTAGATGCCGCTGGAATTTTGATGGTCGATAAAAAGATCGTAGTAACAGATCCAAATCAAATTTATACGTTCAAATATGACTTCGAAGCGCTCTCTTTCACAGATTGTTTACCTCCAGATATCTGTTTTGATTGTATCTATGAAATTGTATTTGAAGTCGTTCCTGCTGAAGGAGTTTTTACAACTGATTGCCCGTTGACGGATGGAACTGTAGAAATTGCTAATTCATGGACGCATACTGTTGGAAGTATCACAGATTTTAATGTCGACTGTGCCGTACCTCTTAAGTTTTCAGATTTGTATGATGAAACATTCACGCTTCAATTCCCAAGGGTGGATGAGTATTATGTCCGAAAAACATTGAGAGTGTCTGAAGCACCTATTGAATACTATTGGGATAAATACATCGAGTATGCAGATCCATCATGTCTGGTTCCATTTTCTTCATTCCTTGCAGATGCAATGTTGGATATTGATTATTCAGATTGCTATGGAGGAAGCCCTTGTGCGTTGAATTTCCTGTATGAACATGGAACATTCGAGGAGTGGCAAATAATAACGGGTGGAACTGAAATCGAATACAATGCATTTCGTGATGAGTACATTGAAGATTGTCTGAATCAACCTATCTGTTCTCAAATGAGACCAATCCTATTGGGAGATGTTAGTCCAGGTGGACAATATGGAGATATTTCTGGAGCGAGTGGATTAAGTGTCTTCAATGCCGCCGATCCGATGTCTTCCAGTTGGAGGGATGCAACTTTCTTGAATGATGACGCGACCTTAGCAAAAACAACGAATGTTTTAGGAGAATATGTGAAAGTTAATCATGAAAGTATTTCACTGTCACAATTTGTTGCGTTGTGGAACCCAAATTGGGCAGAAGAATTACTAGGTGCGCACCCTGAATATCAAACGTATTTGTTCTGTGAAACGTACTCGACAATATTTGAATACGCAACAGATTTTAATTCAACCGAAACATATGTCGAGGCAGTTGCGAATGGATTCATTACTCCTGTAAATCCTGTGACATACCCAGCCGCTTTTGGTGGATCTCCTGAACCTTTTACGGTTCCTGACCCTTTAATCAATTTGATCAATACCCTTTCTCCTGGGGGAATTAAAAACTTAATGCAAGACGGGGAATATCAATACGATGATTCCTTTGAAGGAGGAATGAATGATTATTGGGATGCAGCACAAGATATGCTAAACCTTACAGGAGGTTCGACCTTATATGAAATGGCTTCGGTTGCTTCTGATGGAACGCCCTTTGGAACGTCAACATGTGATTTAGATGCTCAATGGAATGCATTTAAGCAATTGTACATCGGTCGAAGAAACATCATTCTTCAAATCGCAATGGAAGGAAGAGCGCTTCAAACAGGTGCTCCTGAAGCAAGTTGTATTGGTTATACGTCTGCATTATGTACGACAGACGAATACGATGGGTATGCAGCTAAAACCAAACGCTTCATACTATTTGACCATGTCATGACTTATTCATTCTTAGAAATGATGACTTCAGATCCTTCAGTTCTAGATGATATAGAAGATGAGGCAGAGTTGGAATCACTCGATTTCTGTGAGACAGCCTGTGAATCCATGGCATATGGCTGGATGACTGAATTGGAAAGTTGCGCAACTGAATTATTGGTCGGAACTTGGGAGGAAGGTAATCCAACTTATGATGCAATTCGTGCAGATTTAATCGCGGTTTGTAAAGGTGGATGCTCACCTGAATGGCCGTTTCCATCTCAATTCGATGCTGACGGAGTGGGGTATTTGACTTCGTTTCAATCAGTAATTGAACACTATCTCGCTATTGAAGGAATTCCAGCTGAGACAATGGATTGTAATCACTATTTAATTGATAGTCCTGCTCCAGTGGAAGACATGACACTCGTTAACCACTTAAGTACGTGTGGATGTGATAAGCTCTTAACCGTAGAGACGGAAGAAGCATTTGAAGAAGCCTATGGATTCATTCCAATGAATTTCTGTCTAGATAGACAGAAATGTGTAGAAGTTGCTGGTTTTGACCCCTATCCTGGAACTGTTTCATGGACTCCTGTTCAAGAAGCAGAAATCAATGCAGAAATTACACACAACGATTACCAATGTGAAGGTGATGATTGTATTGATTGTACTGAATTAGATCAAGCGATTATGCTATTCTTAGCAGATTTCCCTACGGCTACAATTGAAGAAGATGCAGTAATGTTTACTTCGTATGTCAATCAGATGTACGGAACAACTTTCAATTATTATTCCTTGATGACTTTTAAGGGGCTTTGTGATTCGATCGCGGTGGGAGGTGATATTACTGAAGGATTAAACCCTGGGGTATTTGAGATGATGAATCTCATGAATCAAGTAATTCTAGATGATGATCTGACGTCTTTAGGCCTTTATCCATTTGCTTCGTTTCCTACTTTAGTATCTCCTGAGAATCTAGCCGCGGCAAGTTGTACAGATCCTGCAGATGAATTCTATTACCTTGGCTCGATTGCAGGAAGTACATTATTGATAACGTTTAATTTACCTACAGGCTGTGTTATGCCTCTGTGTGTTCAAGCATCTTTTTCAATCACTCCGATCATGACTCCAGAACTTTTGGGAATCTATACAGATGGGGCGACTGTATTGAATAATGTTATCAGCTTTGAAGAAGCTTACGTAACGCCAGGAGACATTGTATCAGGTACGAATTATTTTCATGTCACAGGTTTAGTGACAAATCCAGATGGGGGAGATCCTATCCTAGTTGAATTCCAATTTACCAGTGGTTGTATTGACGCCTTGGCGGATAATTTAGGTGTGATGTGCGAAAATTTCGTCCCTGAAGTAGAAGACGATTGTGTGGACGACCTCATCGCGAATGCGGAAATGGACGCCGAATTTGAATACGGAGAATACCTCGCTACAATGAAGGAGCAGTTCATCGCTGATTACATTGAAACATGTCGACAAGTTGATGAAACATACATTTACAACTATAAAGCAAACCGTTACCATAGAACATTGTTCTTCTACGATGTAGCCGGGAATTTGGTGAAAACAGTTTCTCCAAAAGGAATTCAACCTCTATTGGGAGCTCTAATCACTGAGGTGAAACTACACCGTGCAGGTGATGGTGGATCTGAGCAAATACCTGTTCACGGTTTCACAACACACTACGTCTACAATGGATTGAATCAACCTGTTTCATTAACAACTCCAGATGGAGGAACAACCAACTTCTGGTACGATAATTTAGGTCGATTGGTTGTGAGCCAAAATGCACGCCAAGCCGTATTGAAATCGAGAGAGATCGATGGTGATCCATTGAATCCGATTTATACAACTTTACCAGCATATTCTTATTCACGATTCGATGAACTCGGTCGCCCAATTGAATTTGGTGAATTCGTTCAGCCAGAGCCAATGTCAGATGTCATTTCGAAAAACCCTACAGCTTTGTTTGATTGGTTATTTGAAGATGCAACAGTTGCCGAACCACGTTACCGAAATCAAGTGACTCGAATTGGGTATTCGAGTCCTACTAGTCCAGATGCCATTGCTGAATTAGGTGGAGACCAAGGTGACATTCGAAACAGAGTTTCTTCGGTTTCAACAAATTCAGATTATGTGTACATGGAATCAAGTTGGTCTTTCCCAACGCCAGATTACCTAAATCACTACGCATATGATGTGCATGGGAATGTCGGAAGTTTCGTACAAGAAATTCCAGATTTAGCCATTGACGGAAGACAATTCTTCCATACGGAATACGAGTTTGATCTATTGAGCGGATTGCCTCGATATGTTCATTTTCAGCAAGGTAAGGTTGATGAGTACAATCATAACTTCATCTACGATGCTGACAATCGTTTGAAAGAAGTATATACATCAAAAGATGGTGTTATTTGGGATAGAGATGCCGAATACACCTATCGTTTGGATGGAAAACGCGCACGTACTGAACTAGGAGATCTTCAAGTTCAGGGAATGGATTACGCCTACACAATTCACGGATGGTTGAAGGGACTCAATAGTGGAGTCCTAGATCCGTCCAAAGACATGGGGAAAGATGGTCACAATTTTGGTGGTTCGCTGTTAGGACCAAACAAAAATGTAGCACAAGATGCTTTAGCATTCACGATGGGTTATTATGATGGTGATTACACTCGAATTGATAATGCGAATCCACTGAGTGCATTCTTGCCAGAGATTGCGACTACACCGTTTCATACAGATCAAATTTCCTTGTTCAATGGAAATATCAGTAGCGTAACGAATGCGATGATGGACCTTAATGAACAACCATTGGACGTGACTGGTACAACGTATCGATACGATCAATTGCACCGTTTCAAAGAAAGTCATGTTTTCACTTCAAGTGATATTACTGAATTGAACTCGTTTGTGAATGCCGCAAGACAGAACTTGACGGCAGGAACAGATTATACACTCGGGGATTACGAAGTTCGAGTTGCCTACGATAAAAATGGAAACATTGACACATTGGATCGTCGTGCTAAAGACGAAGGATTTGGTTCAAATAGAATGGAYGAATTTGTATATAAYTATCCGAGTRCRTCYAATCGYTTGAGGGATGTTCAAGATGCCATTATTGGAACGAGYTACGGAGATATTCAAAACGCGCAAGCACTTGATAATTATCAATACCACCCGGATGGTTCCTTGAWRAGTGACGAACAAGAAGATATTGCTTACATCGAATGGTATCCAAACGGTAAACTGAAACGCATTTATCGACTCGATGAATCGGAAAAATCTGATTTGTATTTTGAGTACGATCCAATGGGATCGCGTAGTTTGAAAGTGGCAATGACCAAAGATGTGAGTGGAAATCTTCTACCTGAATCTGAATGGGATTATTCATGGTACACACCTGATGCAAACGGTCAAACAATGGCTGTCTACCAACGGAAAGGGGGTGATCCAGTACTTTTCCGTTCAGAAGCGATGATTTTTGGTGCTTCTCGTCTCGGATTGGATACTCGCCGCGTGGAAATTATTCCAGTTGTCGTTGATGATTCTTATTCCTTGGATGACTTTATGCTTGGGAATCCATGTGTTACTGCAGGTGGTTGGTTCATGAATGAAGAGCCAAATACAACATTCAATTTAACTGATTTTAATGCAGATGGCGAAGCAGATTTGGAAGTAACGAATGCAATTTCTTCAGACTTTGCAGTATACCTCACCGTAAATACGGAACCTGGAGAAACATATACAGTAGAATTCGATGTTCTTTCCATGACCGTTCTTGGCATACGTGAAAGAGCACAGAGATGTACAGGTCTTAATATTGGTGGATTAGACGTAACAAGTCCAGGAAGTTATTCTCATACTTTCTTCGCTTTAGATTTGAAAACCAAAATTCAATGGAGAGGGCAAGGCTCAACGGGAAGTTTCGTATTGGCCAATATTGATGTTGTTGGTCCTGGAGATGTCTTCGCTGATATTACAGATGATCCAATACCTACAGCTCAGATCAATCACCGATTGTTAGGCGAGAAAATGTATGAACTAGGTGATCACTTAGGAAATGTCAAAGAGGTTATTTCAGACCGTACTCTGATCGACGCGAATATTGATACATACTCTTTTGAAGAGGACTTTACGATCAGCCCAGTAAACTGTGGAGATCATGGAACATGGTTCTTATATCCAACTGTAACAACAACTGCGTTTGTAGAAGATTATGATCTAGATGAGGATTATGACCTTACGGTAACTCATCCTACAAGTACAAACTTCCTAGCCTTCCTTACAATTGCAACCGTTCCTTTGGAAACATACACGGTTAGTTACAATGTATTGAACCAAACAACTCCTTGGTTGAAGGCCAGAGCACAAAGTTGTTCAGGTGGAGGGAACTTAGGATTGTTGAATGGAGCAGGGACAGGAAGCTATACATATACGTTCACGGCAACAACGACCAAAACTAAGTTATTCTGGGCAGCGCAAGGAAGTCCAGGAGGTACATTCACCTTGAGTGATCTAAGTGTAGATGGTCCTGGTGATATTTGGGGAGTGTTTGCAGGAGAAGGGGCATTGGCACTTTTACCAGATGTGGTTTCTTATACGGATTACTATCCGTATGGTATGGAAATGCCAAACAGACACGGTTCATTGGCTGATTACCGTTATGCTTTCAATGGAATGGAAGTGGACAATGACGTTTCTGGAGATGGAAACTCGTATACAACGGCGTTCCGTCAGTATGATCCAAGATTGGGTAGATGGAAATCGTTAGACCCACTGGCTTCGAAATATCCTGGTGCTAGTCCGTTTAGCGCGTATAATGATAATCCGATTTACTTTGTTGATCCTTTGGGATTAGAGGGGCAAGGCCAAGGAGATCCTGATGCTCCTTATAAATCGAAAACAGCTTATGCAAATCGAAAGAATATAGCTGATAAGAGGACAAAGAATGGTGATGTTAATAAGCCACTCGTTTTTATGGATGGGACTGTAACGGTTACCTTTACTTATGATAAAAATGGTCATTGGAAAGGATCTCGTAGTGATGGAGAATTTGAAAGGCCCACAGGAACCTATGGAACTAAAGTTGGGGAGAAGAAGGTAGAATCTAATCCCACGCCAACCACTACTACCACTACTACCGACATGGGGTCAGATGTCACTTCAGAGGCTGTAACAGAAACTGATGGAGGAACTGAGAACGTTACCACATCAAGTCCTACTTCGAATTATATACCAACTGGAACTACTGATTTTGGTACTGGTAATACAACGGGTGGCTCTAATCAAGCTCTCGATCCAAAAAAATCGTCCCTACCTGATGATCTTTTAGGTTTTGGTTTAAAAACAAGTGAAGAATTATTTAAGAATTCGAAAAAATTTAAAATTCTTTCAAATGTACCAAGTGGTGTAGGTACATTAACAACGATTGTTGGTGGCGTTCAAGTTTTCGCTGAAGATGTCTTAATAATAAAAGATTTAAGCAGTGACGGATTTACGGATAAGAATATTGATCGACTCGTGGATGCGAGCATTCATACAGCTCAATATGTCTTTGAAAATTATGTTGCAGATAAAATGATCATGTCTGGAAATCCAATTTTAATAGGAATTGTAGGAGCTTATTATATAGTTAAGTGGATGTCTCAGTTGTCTGGAGGACATGGGGTGGCCCCTCCCGCAGATGATCAGATTTACGATGGAGGTGGAATGGATACGACGGCTCCTCATAATGTGATCCAGAATTACGAT
>NVXP01000128.1 GCA_002733985.1 Fluviicola sp.
CATCTTTAGCCGCCTTTTCTTGACGAGCTTTTGCTGCTGCCTCCTGTGCTGCTTTGCGTTTTACTTCCTCAGCCTTACGGGCCGCTGCTTCTTGTTGAGCCGCTTTCTTGACTGCTGCATCTTTAGCCGCCTTTTCTTGACGAGCTTTTGCTGCTGCCTCCTGTGCTGCTTTGCGTTTTACTTCCTCAGCCTTACGAGCCGCTGCTTCTTGTTGAGCCGCTTTTTTAGCTGCTGCATCTTTAGCTGCCTTTTCTTGAAGAGATTTTGCTGCTGCCTCCTGTGCCGCTTTGCGTTTTACTTCCTCAGCTTGACTGGCCGCTGCTTCTTGTTGAGCCGCTTTTTTAGCTGCTGCATCCTTAGCTGCCTTTTCTTGAAGAGATTTTGCTGCTGCCTCCTGTGCTGCTTTGCGTTTTACTTCCTCAACCTCACGAGCCGCTGATTCCTTTTGAGCTGCTTTCTTGGCTGCCGCATCTTTAGCTGCCTTTTCTTGACTTGCTTTTGCTGCTGCCTCCTGTGCTGCTTTGCGTTTTACTTCTTCAGCTTGACGAGCCGCTGCTTCTTGTTGAGCCGCTTTTTTAGCTGCTGCATCTTTAGCTGCCTTTTCTTGACGAGCCTTTTCCGCTGCTTCTTCTTCCTTTTGTTTTCTTAAGGCTTCTTCTGTCGCTTCTTGAGAACCATTCCCAATCTGTTGCATATTTCCACCTGTTGGCGGCGTGCCTCCAGATCCATTTGGATTAATAGGAACACCTCCAACTCCGTTTTCATTACTTGTTCCGTTGGTGTTTAAATCAATTGTTCCATTTCCTCCTGAAGGAATAATGCCTCCTGTACACGGTCCCAATGAAGCTCCGTCAAACTGATATTGCTCCCATTCGCTCATTGGAATTTGGATTGTTTGAGAAGCTATCGACCCATCTGGTGTATGACAAATTGTAATCGTTCTATTTCCAAACAATAACTCGTCATCACCTCCACCTACAATATTTGTTGGTCGACCAATGTTTCCATTTAAAGTGTCTGCATTTCCAATTCCTTCATTTCCAAGATCAATTACTCCATCATCTGGATTATCAATACATGCTCCTATTGTTGCTCCATTACTTTGATACGTTGCCCATTCTGAAATTGAAATCTCAATTGTTCTTGCATTGTAACAGATTGTCATCGTTTGAGCAGGACAAGGCCCTTGTGTTGCACCTTGATTTTCGTACTCTGTCCATTCACTCCTTGGAATTTCCATTTCAATTCCATCCAGGCAAATTTTCATCAAGTCATCCGAGCATGGCCCTTTAGTTGCACCTTTCGATACAAATCGACCCCACATTGATGCTGCTATTTCAATTTCCTCTCCATCAAGGCAGATAACAATCATTTCATCAACTACTTCTGGACATGGTCCTTGAGTTGCACCTAACAATTGATATTTTCCCCATTGTGATGTTTTTATTTCCATTGTTTTAGCAACACCATTCACATCTAGACAAATTATCATTGGCTCATCAACAGTTGGACATTCTCCTAAAACATCTCCGTGTGCCTGATGTGCAGCCCATGCTGACAATGGAATCTCCAATTGTTGTGTATTCGTTGGGTTCCCCGGTGGCTTATGACAGATAATTATTTTATCCTCGATTACTGGACACGGTCCTTTTGTAGCTCCCTGAGCTTGGTAAGAAGTCCATTCTGAAGTCAAAATTGTCATTGCAGTTCCATTCAAACAAATTGGAATTGACGGATCTGGAGTTGTAATACATGCTCCCATAGTGGCACCCTGAGCTTGGTAAGTTGCCCATTGAGATGTTAAAATTGACATCGTCGTTGGTACACCGTTCACATCCATACAGATATTCATTGAAGGATCAGGAACTGAGGGACATGGCCCTTCCATTGCGCCTTGAGCTTGATACGCTGCCCATTCTGACGTAAGAATTTCCAATGTAGTTCTAGCACCGTTCACAACAAAACAAATCGTCATTGGAGGATCAACAACTACTGGACAAGGTCCTTGCGTTGCTCCCTGTACTTGATAAGAAGCCCATTCTGAAGTCAGAATTGTTACCTCTGTTCCGTTTAAACAAATAATCATATCTGGATCAACTGTTGGACATTCTCCTAAAACATCTCCGTGTGCCTGGTGTGCAGCCCACGCTGACAATGGAATCTCCAATTGTTGTGTGTTCGTTGGATTCCCCGGTGGCTTATGACAGATAATTATTTTATCGTCGATTACCGGACATGGTCCTTGCGTTGCTCCCAAGGCCTGGTAAGTAGCCCATTGTGAAGTCAAAATTGTCATTTCCGTTTCTTTCAAACAGATTATCATATCTGGATCAACAACTATTGGACAAGGTCCTTGCGTTGCTCCCTGAGTTTGGTAAGAAGCCCATTGTGAAGTCACGATGGTCATTTCTGCTCCATTCAAACAGATAATCATATCTGGATCAACAGTTGGACAAGGTCCTTGCGTTGCTCCCTGAGATTGGTAAATAGCCCACTGTGAAGTCACGATGGTCATTTCTGCTCCATTCAAACAGATGATCATATCTGGATCAACAACGACAGGACAAGGTCCTTGTGTCGCACCTTGAGCTTGGTATATAGCCCACTGTGAAGTCAAAATTGTCATTTGCGTCTCATTCAAACAGATGATCATATCTGGATCAACTGTAGGGCATGCTCCTAAAACATCTCCGTGCGCCTGGTGTGCAGCCCATGCTGACAATGGAATCTCCAATTCTTGTGTATTCGTTGGATTCCCCGGTGGCTTATGGCAGATAATAATCGTCTCTTCAACAACCACTGGACATGGACCTTCTGTTGCTCCTTGACCTTGGTAAAGGCTCCATTGAGAAACTGGGATTGTCAACTGATTTTCGTTGAAACAAATATTCATTGTTTGCTCTGGACATACTCCTTGAGTTGCACCCAAAGCTTGGTACGCTGGCCATTCCGATGTAAGAATTTGAATCGTCGTTGGGACACCATTGATCGTATAACAAATTGTCATCGGTAAATCTACTGGGTCAACAACTATTGGACATGGTCCAAGCAGTGCTCCTTGAGATTGGTATGATGGCCAAGCTGACAACGGAATTGTCATTGTAATAGGTGCTCCTACATTGTTACAGTGAACAAAGCAGATAACGATACTGTCTATGTCTTCGTTCGGCGTTTGAATTACCACCACTTCACGAATAACGTTTATTTGCTTCGTAACTGTTCCACAACTGTTCGTTGCAATAATTTTCACAACGTTGTTTCCAGCACTGAGCATTACATTATTACTATAAGTAAGCGATCCTGAATTATATGTTGCTCCTGAAACATCAATTATTCCGTTCACCATCAATTGCACTTGTGATGCACTTGTAATACTTGCAATCATTGCTGAAACATTCAAGTTTGTCGCATTCGTGAAAAAAGGATTCGTGTTAGGAGTAATGAACGTAATTACTGGTGCTTCACATGCTCTATACGTTACCATTACAGTTTGTACATCAGATCCACAGCTATTTGTTGCAACAACTTGAATAGTATTCACTCCAAGTGTTAAGCCCACTGTGATTTGATACAATCCATTCACACTCGTGTATATTCCACCGTTTTGTAATGTTCCATTTACGAAAGTTTGAATCTCGCTGATATTACTAACGTTGAAAACCATCGCTTGTACTAATTGGCTTGGGCTCGAAACGAGTCCTCCATTTGCTGAAGGTAAAATCAACTGAACATCTGGTGTGCTGCATGGTGTGTAGTTCACTGAAATTATTTCCGTATCCGATCCACAATCATTCAATACTGTAATTTGAATTGTATTGAATCCTGAATTTAAGGCAACACTTGCTTCAAACATTTTCGTTATCGCGTTGTAGCTTCCTCCTTGTTGAAGGTTCCCATTCACAAATAACTGAATTTGATTCATGTTCGCAACGTTGAACAACTTAGCTTTCACTACCTGTATTCCGTTAGCAGTTGTCGTACTTTGAGTAAGTGGCTGAATCATTTGGATTGTTGGGTTCACACATGGTGTGTACTCAATCGTGATTGTTTCAGTATCAGATCCACAATTGTTCGTTGCCGTAATTTGAATCGTGTTATGTCCTTGGTTCAATACCAAAGATGCCGTCACCAAGTTTGTACTTGTGCTAAAGTTGAAGCTTCGGTTTGATCCATTTATGCGAACTGTAATGTTGCTTTTATTCACAACGTTATATATGTATGCTCTTAAATCAAAATTAGCTTGACTCACAGAAAGGAAATCGTTATTCCCATTCATGAAGTTCACAAGTGGGTCTGCACAATTAGTATATGTTACAACACTTGTTCTGGTATCCGTTCCACATGCATTTACTGCTGTAATGCGAATCGTGTTTTGACCTTGGTTCAACAAAATATTACTTCTAAACTGCCCTGTTGTGCTGTTGTATGTGAAGTTTGTACTACGTACACCATTTACGGTAAACTCAATACTTGTTGCATTCGAAATTTGCGCCTGCACATTATATGCTTGTTGTTCCACCTGAGCAGCAGAAGTACTACTACTTACATTTTCGAAGTAGACAACAGGATCAATACAGTTGTTGTAAATAATCGTTGACGTTTCCTTATCCGTTCCACACGCATTTCTTCCTGTAATTTCAATTGTATTATTACCTGGCTGCAAGTTTAAATAGCTTTCAAGCTGATGCGTTTCATGGTTGTACAAGAAATTCGTTGTTTGAACTCCATTCACACGCATCACTATCTCATTCCGCGATTGAACAAACTTCACTTCTGCTCTGAATACATACGACTGTGCTTGAACTGTTTCCGTTCGTTGCAATGGTCGCGTAGTTCTCACATCAGGAACTTGACAAGGCGCATTTGTAAGCCCTTGTGTTACTGGGTCCGGTTGAGGCTCAATTATAGGTCTCGTTCTTCCTTCTCCATTTCCAAATCTAAAGCGCATATATGCACTTGTGTAATGATAAATATCATTTTTAAGGAATCCCCATCGAGGCTCAGCATCAATATATCCATCGAAATCATCTTTCAGTGTGAAGGTTGTTTTGTGCTCAACTCCCATCGTGAATCGAGGTCCAAAATCATACCCAAGTCCAAGGCCTAGGCTTGGCATAAAGTTCACATTGAATTTTCCTGCTGACGTTCCATCAAGAGCTGTCTCATAATTTTCATCCAGTGCGAATTCGATCGCAGGCTTATTCATGTCAATTTGATCATACTGATAAAGCGTATCACTCGCTAAAAAACCATCTTGATTAATCAGATCACCATACGTTTCATTCCAAACAATATTGGCTCCACCAAAAATGTATGGATCCCATCCTGTTCGATCTCTGAATTGATTAAAATGAATTGCCAATTCGAGACCAAGTTCGTGAACGTTAGCTTCGTAATTGTTTACCGTATATCCAAGATTGTCTTTATAATCGGAAAGGGCACCTGTATATCCTGATCCCAAATGATTTAAATTTGTTGAATCAGTATCTTGTCCATACCATTTACCACGAAGGTATCGCAGTCTAAGGTCATAACTGAATTTTCTTCCGTAATCATAGTTATATGATCGACCTAAAAGAAATCCCCAACCTGCGTAGGTTTTATTTTGAACGTCTGTTGTGTTCCAAGTCGCTCCGGCGTTTAGGCCAAAATACCACTTCGAACTGCTTTCGTATTCTAAACGTTGACCGAATGCGGTCATCGTAAAGATTATACTTAATGTGAGGGTAATTATTCTTTTCATAAGCCTTCTTTTTCTGTTATGCACATAAAACCATTCTATTATTGTGCCAAACAAGCCAAATATGTTCATTCGTTACAGATTCGGGCTTAAATTTATTCTTAATTTCTTAATAATCCGAGAAATAGCGGGCTTTTCCGAGCAAAAAAGGGATCGTTATTTTTTTGTTAATGTGTAGCTCGTCGATTATTTACGTTTACTCACCCTAGAGTTTTAGCGCAATTTGAAGTCCATCTGCATGCGTAAAACAACCCCTGTGTAATGGAAAATATCCATGTTGGATTTCTCTCCCCGAGCTCCGCTTGGAACAAAACCATCAAAATCGTCGGTAAACGTGAAGATCGTTTTGTGTTCAATTCCGATGGCAACAACTTTATTAAAATGATAAATGCATCCGACACCAATTCCTGGCATTAATTGAATTCTGCTTCCGTATTGACTTCCTTCAAGAGGCGATTCGTAGGTTCCATCTAAAACGAACTTATGATTCTCCTTATTCAAATCAAAATTATCATAATTGTAAATCGTCACAAGTCCAACGTAATGAATTAGGTCGCCTTTTGCTTGATTTTTCACCAAACTCAGTCCTCCAAAAATGTATGGGTCAATACCTCTTTCTTCTCTCAATCGATTTAAATGCACAGCGAACTCGATACCGTATTCTCTGGCATCGTTTGCAAAATTATTGATTGTGTAACCAAGCTCATTCTTATAGTCGACGAGTGGACCAGTGTAATTGTTTCCTAAATGATTCAAATCAGTTGTTTCATAATCCTGTCCATGCCAACACGCTTTATGGTAGCGAAATTTAATATCGAAACCGAATCGACGCCCATACTCGTAGTTAAAAGAATAACCGAACCCAAAACCTAGTCCGAGCTTTGATTCATTCTTAACATCCGTCGAATTCCAGGCGGCACTGATGGTTCCTTCAATAAAAAGACGTTTATCTTGACTAAAAACCACAATTGGTAAAACAAAGCATGCAATTAGAAGTAACAGTGATTTCATATGTGTTGATTTTTAGTGATTTAGGTAATCTTTACTCCTTGAAAAGGAACAAATATCGCGCCAAATTTTGACGGTGATTCGTAACCAAACCAATTAATCGTACTATATTTATTATACCTTTGAATCATGCGAATACTTTTCGGTATTATATTCTTTGCTTTTTCTGTGAGTAGTTCACTACTTGCGCAAGAGTCATATAATGAATGCGTGAATGCACTCGAAATTTGTCCGAATGAATCGTATTCTGTAAATAACCTTGGTGCGAATGTCACTTTTTGTCCTGGGTGTGAGGATGATTTCACTTTTTGCTTTACTCCTCAAAATTCCATCTGGTTATCCTTTACTACAAACGCAACAGGAGGTAACGTGCAAGTAGATTTTTCTAACCTCGTTTTTGAACTTTCGGCAGGACAGGACACAGAACTTCAAGCAACAATAATCGCAGCTGTGGCTCCATGTGATGCTACGACATATACTCAACTTGGAAACTGTTTATCCAACGAATCAGGAAATTTCTCCTTGATTGCTCTTGGTTTGAATCCATCTACAACGTATTACGTAGTAATCGATGGAGATAATAATGGTGTTGGTATTACCGATCCTGCAGAGTGCACCTTTGATGTTTCTGTTTCAGGAGTTGGAGTTGATCGCCCTATATCAAGCATCTCTATCGACCCAAATATGGCTAGTGTTTGCTTGCAAGAAACCGTTACGTTTACTGCAAGCATTACGGATTGTCCTAACACAGGAAATTACGAATGGTTTATTAATGGTGTTCTTGCGGCAACAACCACTATCCCAAATTTCCAAACTTCAGCATTGACTCAAGGAGATATTGTGAGCGTACAAACTGCTTGTTATGCAATTTGTCCAGCAACTCCGTCGGATGCAACCAGTCCCATTACGGTTCTTTCATTTCCCATTGATGCAGGGCCAGATCAAACTATTCAACCAGGTGAATCGGCTATTCTTGGTGGAGCTACAACAGCATCGACTTTTGAATGGACACCAACATTTAATGTGAGTAATCCTTTCAACTTAAATCCTGTTGTCTCACCAAGTGAAACGGTAACGTATACGCTAACGGCTACACAAAATGGATGTACACTTACTGATCAAACAATAATCACTGTTGTATCTTTCATCGAGATACCAAATTCCTTTTCGCCAAATGAAGATGGAGCAAATGATACGTGGATAATTGAGGGAGCTGAACTATACCCAGACGCTTCCATGAAAATTTATTCACGCTGGGGACAACCTGTGTTTGAAACTATTGGTTACACCAAATTAAAGGCTTGGGATGGAACGAATCAGCGAGGGAAACCATTGGCTGCGGGTGTTTACTATTTCATATTCGAATTGCGCGATTCTGAGGAACAATTATTCAAAGGTTCATTAACAATGGTGCGATAATGCGAAAACCCTTTTATTTAATTTTCTTGACGTTTCACGTCGGCTTCTATCTTCTGATAAGTAGCACCGTTTCTTTTGGCCAGCAACTCACGCAATATTCACAATGGTCGTGGCATCAATTTGCACAAAACCCGGCTCATGCAGGTATTAAACAATGCATTGATGTTCATTCACTTTACCGAGTTCAATGGCTTGGGTTTGAAGGAGCTCCACGAAGTGGTTTTTTAACGTTGAGCGTTCCTTTGAATTCAAGGCGAAGACAGTTTCTTAGTGCACGTCATGGGCTCGGCTTGAAATTCGAAACGGATCGAATCGCGCAGTTTAGCATTCAACGATTCAATGTTGCGTATGCAGCTCACTTTAATTTCAATCAAACGGATCGTCTTTCATTAGGACTATATGCTGGATTTGTACAAACGGGCTATGATCCAAGCTCAATCACAACTGGAGTTCCAGATCCTGTTTTGGAAAACCAAGGAAGCTTCTTCTCTCCAGATGCCACATTCGGTGCTTGGTACAACTCCAAAAATTTCTACGTTGGATTGGTTCTTCAGAATCTCATTCCAAACAAATGGGACAATATCTCAACGGATTCAAAAAATCGATTTCATGCGATCATCAACGGAGGTTACTTATTTGCTTTGAATGATCAATATGCTCTTTTGCCTACTCTACAAATGAAATTCGCAGCACGTGGAAAAACCGCTATTGATTTAGCAGCTCATATCGATTACCAGAACATGTTCAGCCTTGGACTTGGGATAAGAAATGCAGATGCTTTAATGGCATTCGCCCAAGTAAAAATTAAGGGGCAGTTTTCTATTGGTTACAGTTTCGGTTATACGATATCAAAAATTCAGCTTGGCGCTAAAAACACGCACGAGGTTTCTATACGATTCACAACATGCAAACCTGACCGTAAAAGCATCACTGGCTGTTCTCTTTTTGATTAAATACCTTCCTCATTATCAATTGATTCAGCATCCTCTTCAGATTCAAAAACTTCTATTATTTCACAATCATTCATATTAACACCCAACAGCGTGCCGTCACAACGTCCACGAACAACAATGCGCATACCTTTACTCAAGGTCATCACTTTTTCAGGATCGTTAACGTAACAAGTTACAGAACCAAATAATTCATACCCCTCCAAAGTGATAAAAATCTTGTCGAATAAATCTTTGCTAATATCCTCAATCACTCCATCAACGAAAAGGATCTTGTTTTTATACTTAACATCAGCACTCACTTCGTTGTTTTCATACTCTTCAGCAAGTACAAGCGCTTGGATCGTATTATTTTCTCGCTCTTTGTCAAATTTGGCCCTTCGCTTGGTAATAATTTCTTCTTTTTCCTTATCGCTCAGATTCGGGTCATTCATAATACTTTTCTCTGTTATCCCTTTATTTTTTCTTTTTCCAAAATCAGAAGGGCTCGGTGAGCTAGCATATGCGAGAATGACAAACGCTGATAGGAGCGTTAGTGAAAACAAGTGTGTAAATCTATACTTCATGTAATTAACTTTGAATAGGTATTAAAGTTAATACTTTTACTAAATACGACAAACGGAATGATTGACGAGCAAAAATATAGCAGCAAATCAATCCAATCGAAGGTCCCAAGTGATTCATCAACTGATTGAAGCACCTCGAATACTAGCGAAAATATTGGTAATATGCACACCCATATTAAACCTGACCAACGTAGTGATTTTCTCCAGAGGTGGAGCATAAAGCATACATAGGAGAAGAGCCAAAGACCATCAGGCAAAGAAAAAATGACCCAATTCGGGAGGCCACTTTTTATAGAGTTCATACTCCTTTGCAAAGACTTCACTTCACTCAAGAGCCCAAGATCATCTATCCAACCAAAGAATATAAGAGATGGATCGCGAAAAAGAAGGTAAATACTTCCTCCAATGATAAGTGATACTAGCGAGCTTAGAATCAAACGTGGATTCATGTGAGTGATCTTTGAAATTTGTTTTTATGTTGGATAGAATTTCATCTTCATTTAAAATTGGATTAATGTAGTGATTTTACTTTTCTAATTTATTCATCATTTAAAATCAAGGAGCAGTTCTCAATTAAATCTCGTTTCGATTACCCGATCTCTAAAATTCAACTTAGAGCCAAAACACTCATGAGCTATCGTTTCGATTTACAACGTGTAGCTCGACCGAAAAAGCATCATTGGTTACTCCCTTTTCGATTAATCTGTCTCTTTCAACGTTACACTGTTTGTAAATGGTTTGCAGGAATCGCGAGACAGTCACGGTTTTCATGAACTTTGTTCAAATCACATTTTATGAAAGGTCTCATTATTGTCTGTCTCGGAGCTTTGACTCTTGCGTCTTGTGTTCCAACAAAAAAGTACAAAGACTTACTTGCTAAGGAGCAATCGTGCAGTGAGGAATTGGCAAAATTCAAAAGCAGCGCACTTACTAATGAAGCCTTGGCAAAAGACATTCAAGGTCAATACAATTCATTGAAAAGCGAGGCAGAGATCTTACGATCAGATACTACTAATCTAGGCCAAAAATCACGCGTGCTTCGTGCAAAATACGATCAACTTGCTGCAATTAATGAAGAATTAGAGACCAACTACACTCGATTACGATTGGCTGGAGCATCTGAAACAGCACAATTATCTTCAGAACTGGCGACAAAAAAGCTCGAATTACAACGAAGAGAAGACGAGCTTGCGGCACTCGAAAGAGATTTAACGAACAAACAACAATTACTCGATGACCGACAAAAACGTGTGACTGAATTGGAAGAAATGTTCAGTCGTCAGGAAGCAGCAACGAGCCAATTAAAAACGAAAGTGGCGAACGCCTTGAAAGGATTCGAGAACAAAGGATTAACCATCGTTGAGAAAAACGGAAAAATCTATGTGAGTCTTGAAGCGAAATTGCTTTTCCCTTCAGGAAGCACAATTGTTGATCCAGAAGGACAAAAAGCACTCGTTGAGTTAGCAAAGGTTCTCCAGACGGAAAATGAGCTTGAAATTATTGTTGAAGGTCATACTGATACAGATGCATTAAACAAATCGAGTCATCCAAAAAACAACTGGGAACTATCTGTTCTTCGGGCAACAGCAGTAATTGAAATCATGTTGGCTAAATCAGACATGAATCCAAGTCATTTAATGGCTGCAGGTCGATCTGAATACATTCCTGTTGATCCAAATGACAAGGCGAAAAACCGTCGGATTGAAATCATTATTTCTCCTAATTTGAATGAATTGTATGAGTTAATTTCGAAGTGATTCTATACTTGTACAAGTGATAAGCCTTTTTACTTTTTTTCATCGCCAAAAAAAGTAAACAAAAAAGTCTAGTGCTGCTTTTCAATACTTCTGCTCACCTTTTGAAACTCGATTTGTTCGATGATCACTCCTCTTACGTTTCGTGCTTTCTCTCAAATTCGCGTGTTTCAATTCAGTCGCATCGTATTTTCAAAGATGCACTCTTCTTCTAATTATGGATTATCCTCTTGTCCCTAAAAATCCTCCAACTCCAACTTCACATCGTTTGGAAGAGCATCGTATTTTCTGTGGTTGACAAAAGAAGTTATGGTGAACAAGCCAATTAGGATTTTA
>NVXP01000129.1 GCA_002733985.1 Fluviicola sp.
TCCCGTAGGAGTCTGGTCCGTGTCTCAGTACCAGTGTGGGGGATCACCCTCTCAGGCCCCCTACCTATCGTAGCCATGGTAAGCCGTTACCTTACCATCTAGCTAATAGGACGCATGCTCATCTTTTACCGTAATCTTTAATTGCAAGACCATGCGGTCTCGAAATACTATGAAGTATTAATCCGGATTTCTCCGGGCTATCCYTCAGTAAAAGGTAGATTGYATACGCGTTACGCACCCGTGCGCCGGTCGTCAGCGGAGCAAGCTCCCTGTTACCCCTCGACTTGCATGTGTTAAGCCTGCCGCTAGCGTTCATCCTGAGCCAGGATCAAACTCTCCGTTGTATAAAACGTTGAATTAATTTGAATGACTCAAAGATTGCTTATTCGTTTCTTATATTGTTTCCTTATAATCTCAATACTTCAAAGAACTTAGTATGTTTTACTCTGTAAACTCAATCACAGTGTAACTTTCAACTTGTTTTGATTATTAGCTCGTTTGCTAACGGAGTGCAAAGATAGATGCTTATTTCTTAATAGCAAGACTTTTTTTGAATTAATTTAAAAATCTTTTTTCTCTACCTTTTCAACCCTTTCTGAACTCTTATTTCAGACCCTCATTACGTCAAATGCGGGCTGCAAAGGTATGTATCTTTTTTTGCCCCGCAAGGCTTTTCAACAATCCTTTTTTAGAAAAAGCTGAAGTATATTACTCAGTGTACAGTAAGCCCATATAACACACCACTTTAAGGATAATAATTATTTTGTTATTTCTTGAATTTACTATGAGCCTGCATGGATTACCTCAGAAATAACCACCTACTTTAGGCCTTTCACTATTCAATCCTTTAAACTCTTTATATAACAAACCCCTCGTTTACCAACGTGATGAGCCTCATTCAGGCAAAAAGGAATCAGTGGAAAGTTAATAGCCCACTAATATTCATGTAGTTTATACTATATATATAGTCACTGTATGACGCTTATAGCGCGAAACCATGTTCAGATAAATGGACTATAAGTTATCATATCATCCTACTTAATGATATTCAATAAAGATGATACTATATATAGTATGCACTCAAATCAAATAAATTCAGATATTTTTATGGAATCATTTAATGTCACGCATCTAATTAAGGAATGCTCTTTCGTAAACGTATCACATATCATCAACTATCCGACGAGGAACTTGTTTTGAATTATCGAAATGAAGGATCGGGCGAAATTATTGGAGAAATCTATAAGCGCTATGGACACTTGGTAATGGGTACGTGTATGAAATATCTAAAAAACCGAGCAGACGCAGAAGACATGACGATGACATTATTTGAAAAACTACCTCACAAATTGGGAAACCATACCATCGAACGGTTCAAGTCGTGGTTGTACATGGTGACTAAAAATGAATGCTTGATGCTTCTTCGAAAGAAAGGTCACTTATCTTCTGAAATCACAAAGGAACTCGAAGCAAAAGACGAGCTCCATGCAGTGGAAGCAAAAGAAGTTCAATATGAATTGCTGGAAGAAGCGATCAAAGGATTGAAAGAAGAACAGCGAAAATGCATCGAATTGTTCTACATTGAAAGTAAATCGTACCAAGAGATTACTTCTCTCCTACAATTAGACACTAAAAAAGTAAAGAGTGCCATTCAAAACGGCAAACGAAATTTGAAATTAATCTTAGAAAATCGAAATGAGTTTAAATCGGCTATATAACATCTTTAAGTCGGGTCGACTTGAGCGCGCGGATGTGGAGGCATATGGCCGAAGCACAGATTCGAGCGCTAAAAACGCTATTGAACAAAAAGCTATGAACGATTCATTTGACGCTGACGCTATGGAAGGATGGGAAGAACTTTCCTACGACCCGAGTGTGATGGCAAATCTGGACAAGAAATTCGCTCCTGCAAAAGGAATGAGTTTACTGAAAATTATTGGCGGAACAGCACTTGTGACCTCAGCTGTTGTGGCGGTTTTGTATTTCACCGTATTTAAAGAATCATCAAACCCAATTATTGCGAGTAACGACGACGATCAAACTGAAACTCCAGCACCTGCTAAAATGCAGATTATAATTCTGGATGAATCAGATGTGTCATTACCCGAACCAATCCAGCAGATGGTACAAGCTCCCAAGGCGGAACAAGTTCAAGCCAAGCAAATCAGCAAGGAATTTCAAGAGATCATCACTTTCCATATCGAGACACCCAAATTACCGATCCAAAATTTACCTAATATCAATCCTCTCCCGGCTCACCAGCCTGAAATAGTAAAGGATCACAAAGCGGCGAAGGAAATCTACTTGCATTCGATGAAATTGGTTGATTACAGAAAGTACCGTGAAAAGCCACAGATCAGAACAAAGCAGTTAATGCTTACTGGAACTCCAGCAAATCAAGAAGATCAATATTCTGTAGATGAAGATCCCGTTTGGCGCGACGTAAATGTTCCATACATTGATTACATCGATAAATCCGTGAAAATATTCGAACGCGGAAATTACAAGAAAGCACTTACTAGATTTGAAACTATCTTGGAAACATATCCTGACGATGTAAATGCGAACTTTTACGCTGGCATTTGTCTCTTTAATCTTAGAGAATATAACAAGGCAATCGCACATTTCTCCAAATGCTTGGGCGGAAAGTTCTCCAACTTCGATGAAGAAGCACAATGGATGATGGCTGAGAGTTATGAAAAGACTGGAGCTAGATCTAAGGCAAAAGCACTCTACAATTCGATTGCAAATGGAAATGGATTCTACGCAAATCAGGCACAAGAAAAGCTGAATTAAGATTAATTGGCGTTACCAACCTCAATTTTCTCGTTATTTTAGACACGATTACATGTCTATGCGCCGATTTTGTCTCTTTTTATTGATCTTACCTGCTATTGCATTTGCCCCTTCTGCAAAATCGCCTGTGGCAAAACAATTAAAAGATTACAAAGTATTTGAAAAGGTACTCGTTTCAAAGGAAGGTCGACTCGACTTGCATCAATCCGCAGACTCAATGTATCTCTACTTGTCGGAATTGAGAACGAATCTATCCGAAGAACAAACACTCATCGAGCAATTTAAATCTTACAGTGTAACCTTGGCTAAACTGGGTTGCGGTCATACCCAAATTCACCCCAATCAATATGTTATTTCAGCTTGGGTTCGTGAAAATAAATCATTACCTGTTGACTTTATCATGCAAGGAAAGCGATTGTTCACAAACAAACTGCTCACTTCAGATTACGAAATCATCAATATGGATGGCTCGAATCGCAAAAGAGTACGCGCTATAAAAGGGAATTACGAAATCCTCTCCTTGGATCATAAAACTGTTTCTGAAATGATGGGTGAAATTGCTCCTTATATATCTTCGGATGAAGGTGGGATCGATTTTAAGTACCATCAAGTTGCTCAGCTCTTTGAATTCTATAGACACATGAGTGCTCCATTCTCCGCTGATTCTATTTCCATTCAATATGTAAAAGGGAACGATACCATCTCAACTTATTTGGGATTAGGAGCACCACCTGTGAATACCATCAATTCCCGTTTACAAAAAGCCTTAGCTGCAGATGCAAAAATTGAAAAGGAAATAGGAACATTCGCAATCAAAAACGCAAAGATCGGAGTATTCAGGTTTCGTTCGTTTACTGCATGTAGCGGAAAAGAATATGATCTGTTCCTCAAGCGTTCATTTCAAAAAATCAAATCGAAAAAAATCAAAAAGGTAATCATTGATCTCCGTGGAAATACTGGCGGCGTTATGCAATACTCCTTAATGAGTTATTTTGTCGGTGAGGAAGTTGATCTCGGACGTTACGTAGTAGAAAAACCCAAAAAGAGCTTCGAAACAATTCACTTGAAAAAGCGAAACAGCGATTACCGCAGACACAAATGGCTAAGTCGTATACAGCGTTTTCGAATTTGGTTCAATGATTTCGAAAATGGAATTGTTCGCAGCGATCCAGTTGACGAAAGCTTGATCTATGACGGAGATATTATTGTCCTTACTGATGAAGGGACATTCTCATCTGCATCAATGTTAGCTTGTCATCTCAAAACATTATGTAATGCAAAATTGATTGGACGTCCGGCCGGCGGGAGTTTTTATCGCGGAAATGCTGGTACGATATACGCCATTCTACCAAATTCAAAATTCCGTTTACTGGTAAACCCAAACACTTTCTACTCGCATTTACCAACTTCATCGGACCCGAACAGTATCAAACAACCAGATTTTCTACTCGAACCTGGCTACATTGTCCCACGGAAATTAGACGACTTCTATATTGATGCTGCGATCAATTCATTTAAGTAAAATTCTTTGTAGTTTAGTCAAAACACTTACTTCAATAACATGCTTCGATACATTACGCTATTACTAGGGATCGCATTATTTTCCGCCTGTCAAGATCCTGAACCAATCACTAAGGATGTTGTCGAGATTGAAGGAATCGATGCTGAAATTCCGGATGCTGATTTATTCAATTACGATACACTTCAAGGAATGTATGTCGGGGACTTTGGAGGAAGTGACATCCGAATCATTCTCAACTATGCGAGCAAAACGAACGCTGTTGGGTACAACATCCACAAAGGTCTACAGCGGAATTTAAGCGGAAAAGTGACAAGAAGTGGAGATTCTATTACTGTATTTATGGCAGAACCTGGAGATCACGAATTTGATGGTGTATTCGAACTGCTTTTCATTGGTGAAGGATCAGAACCGCAAGGAACATGGAAATCGAATAGTGGAATCATTTCTCCAAAGGAATTTAACTTGAGACGTGTCCAAACCCGTGAATCTATCAATTGGGAAGAAGATGAAAAAATCAGTATAGAAAATTTACATAATTTCTTTTCTGATGCCTATGATTCATTGGGTGAATATTCGTTCAAAAGTGATGGATTGGTTGTCTTCTCCTATTATCCAGGAGGATAWTGGACAGGAGGATATGAGCAAGAGGACGAAATTGCCCGCAGTAAAAAGCAGATGAAGGAAATCCAAGGGACCTGGTCAATGAAGGACAATTCTGTGATGATTGCATGGGAAGCGAATAAAGTTCTTCCAAAGGGCGATATGCGCTACGAAATCAAACAAGGGGATTATGAGGCGGAACTCTACTGGAAAGACAATCCAATTGTGATGCGCATGTATCCGTAATCATGGGGAATTCTAAAGCTATCCTTATTCGATTCGTTAACAGTGCAGCGTTCATTGCGACCTTGTATGGATCCTATTTGTTGATTTTGCTTTCTCTTCCGTACATCCACTTTCAACCGAACGTTGAGTTTCTCGGAACAAAACAGCTCATTTACCATATTGATCTCTGGCGAATTAGTTTCTACATTCATGTATTCTCCAGTCCAATCGTGATACTTTCCGGATTACTGCAGTTCAATCGCAGGATTCTCAACAAACGCCCTAAAATTCATCGGGGTTTGGGTTATGTGTATGTAATTACCGTCCTACTAATTAGTGGTCCAGCAGCGCTCGTGATGTCATTCTATGCAAATGGTGGAAGAATTGCTCAAACAAGCTTTGTTTTACTTACGTTCTTCTGGATTTTCACAACCTTGATGTCCTTCCTTAGAGTGAAGAAAGGCGATTATCTTTCACACACAAAATGGAACATTCGAAGCTACGCCCTCACTCTATCAGCTATGACCTTACGCTTTTACGCTTCTATGTTTGATATATTCGAAGTTCGAATGGGACCAAAGGAAACATACATCCTCCTCTCCTATTTGAGTTGGATTCCAAACTTGATCATCGCAGAAACAATGATTTATTTCAAGTATCCACAGTACCTACTCAAGGGCAGATTAGACTAACAATCTGAGTTTAATTCTTGTTTCGGATCAGATTTCTTCTTTATCGATTTTTAAAATCCCCCTAATTAAATAAAAACCAGACAATTACATTCACCTTTATTTAGATTCATTCTAAATACCATTTTCACGGTATTGTAGCCTCAGAGTTTCATGTCTTTCTTTGCCCCAAAAAAAACATGAAATTGATATCAAGAAATATCCTGTTTATTCTTGCTTGCGGAATACTATTCACTTTTGCAAGTTGTAAAAAGAAAGGTTGTACAGATCCGACGGCCACTAACTATAGTTCTGAAGCTGAAAAGGACGACGGAAGCTGTATCGAAGCCACTTCTGATCCATTAGCAAGTCAAAAACAACAAGTAAAGGAAACATATGCGTCTCTAGCATTTGCGGCTTACTCCGATTCTTACAATCAAGCGCTACTTCTACAAAATGCCATCAATACATTCGTTGCGAATCCTGATCAAATGAACTTTGACTTAGCAAAACAAGCTTGGTTAGATGCGCGTGAGCCTTATGGTCAAACAGAAATTTTCAGATTTATAGAAGGACCAATTGATAACAGTTCTGATGGTCCAGAAGGATTAATTAATGCCTGGCCAATGGACGAAGCCTATGTAGATTACGTGGACGGATCAGCGACTAGTGGAATTATCAATAATCTATCTCAATTTCCGAACATCACTACTTCGGCAATCGTTGTTGCCAATGAAAATGGAGGAGAGACAAACGTGAGCGTTGGTTACCATGCCATAGAATTTCTGCTTTGGGGACAAGATTTGAGTGCATCAAGTGCTGGTCAGCGACCATATACTGATTTCGTTGTAGGTGGGACAGCTGATAACCAAACGCGTCGTGGAGAATATTTAATTGTCTGTGCTGATGTCTTGATTCAATCGCTAGAGCAAGTGAAAGATGCATGGGACCCAGCTATTTCAAACAATTACAGAACAGAATGGCTCGCAATGGACAACTACATTGCTCTTCGAAAAATGTTTAACAGTATTCGCGTAATGGCTGGATTTGAACTTTCTGGGGAACGTATGTATACGGCGTATGATAACATGGATCAAGAGGATGAGCACAGTTGTTTTTCTGACAATACACACCGTGACATCGCGCTGAATTCATTGGGAATAGAAAACTTATTCTTGGGGCAATATATTGATATTAATGGGACAGAAATTAGTGGATTCTCCTTAAGTGATTTGGTTGAATTAGAGAACCCAACGAGTAATGCTGAAATGATTCAACAATTGGATGATACTAAAGCTAAAATTGACCTTATGTACACTCCATTCGATCAAGCCATTGTTCTTCCAGCTGAACGTCCAAAAGTACTTGATGCCGTGAACGCATTAATCAATGAAGAAACAATTATTCTAAGTGCAGCTTCATCGTTTGACATTTCTTTTTAATAAAACATCACATGAGTAATAAGGTTCTTTTTTTTCTATTCAGTTTTTCATTAATTGCTGCGGCATGTAAGAAAGAAATTGAATCTTATTACTCATCAGATAATGTTGTCCCACTTCCTGCTGGTCAAAACTGTAGTGTGGAAGACGAGACATCCTATGCATTCTCTTATAGAATATCAGGAATGACTCAGCAACAGAACTTACATTTCTTTGTTGGCAATTCTTTCTTCACTCAAAATTGGGTTGAATCACCTTCTTCCACCACTGCACGAGATGGTCTTGGGCCACTTTTTAACACTGCTTCTTGCTCATCTTGTCACTTTAGAGATGGTCGAGGTGAGCCCTTTTCTGGGAATGGTCTGCTTCTTCGATTGAGCATTCCTAATGGTACCGGAGATCCAATATACGGTGGACAATTTCAAGACAATGGAATCTCTACGGTTTTGAAAGAAGGTACCATTCAAATTAATTACATAGAAGTTGGTGGGATTTATAATGATGGAACTCCATACTCATTGAGGGAACCAACTTATACCATGATCAATCTCAATTATGGCAACATGGACGCTTCCGTTCTGGTCTCCCCGAGAGTAGGTAATCAATTAATTGGTCTTGGTCTCTTGGAGATTATACGCGAGAGTGACTTGTTAGCGAATGTGGATGAATCTGATCTAAACGGGGACGGTATTTCAGGTAGAGCCAATTACGTGTATGACGTATACGCCAATAGCACAGTTATTGGACGGTTTGGATGGAAAGCAAATACAGGAACCCTTCCAACTCAAGTCGCAGCTGCCTTTAACGGAGATCTCGGAATAAAATCAAGCTTGTTCCCAAACGAAAATCATACCTCACTTCAAAATTTAGCTGGATTGCCTGACGGTGGTATTCTAGAAATTTCTGATGAAGACCTTGCCAAAACAGTTCTGTACTGTCGAACATTGGCTGTTCCTAACAGGCGAAATATAGCTCTTGCATCTGTAGCTAATGGTCAGAGAATCTTCCGAGACCTTAAGTGCACGTCTTGCCATGTAGAAACGTACAAAACAGGTAATGAAGGAAATATCAGTCCATTAAAGAACGTAGAGATTCATCCGTATACAGATTTGCTATTACATGATATGGGTGACGACCTATCCGATAATCGCCCAGATAATTTAGCTTCAGGCAACGAATGGAGAACACCTCCGTTATGGGGAATTGGTCTTTTTCAAACAGTCAATAATCACACGTTCTATTTACACGATGGCAGAGCGAGATCCATAGAAGAAGCCATATTATGGCATGGAGGTGAGGCTACAAATTCGCTGAATACATACAAAGCATTAAAGCAATCCGAACGCCAAGCGCTATTAGATTTTCTAAATTCCCTTTGAATAGTTTTGGGAAGATATCCAGAAGACTACTTAATAAGAAAGGTCGGAAAGTTAGTTTGACGCCTCAGCGACCTCTTCTTCTCCAGAAATTTTGACAATCATTCCTTTCCCGTTGACTTTGTACTTGAGTTGCCCGACTTTTTCCGTCGAAACGATCTTGTTTTCATAGTATCCTTCATCTTCAGTATCCTTTTCATAGGTCGGTTCAAGGATATTAATGTCGATCGTTTTGTCTTTGTTAAAGGTTGTTGCCCAAATATTATCGCTCAAGTATTCTTTTCCACCAATTCGCTGCTTGTCTATCAGCTTTCCTTCGTGCGTAAACGTTGCCATTCGATACAAGAGTGGAGCAGCATCCCCCAGAAATTCTTCTTTCACAATGTACACAACTGCCACATATGCATCTGTTTCGTACATCTGCCCGTAGTGATAAAACCCTTTGCTGACTTCCCTCGAAAATTTCTCATCCCGCATTTCGGAAATGTACTTTTCGAAATCGTAAGAGATGTATTGCATTCCAGACAAAATTTTCTCGTCCAATTGTGATTGAAGTGAATGTGGAAACGGGTACTTTGGAAACAACTTCTTGAATTGAAGCCAGAACAAGTTTTTAGCATTTGACATTCCACGCATGCCTTTTTCTATTGAAGGTTTATAGTGCTTGGATTTCCTCAATTCTGCTAGATCTTCATCCTTGTCAATGTGGTCCAAATTGTTGTATCCAGCCTGAAGAGCGTATTCTAAGTACTGGCTCGACAATTTCACTTCTTTTTGGAGAGAATATAAACATGATTTATTGTAGAGTATTTTTGAAAACGGTTGAAAATCGAGGTTTTCAGCAAGATCGTAAGCGCTCAATGCTTTGTCGTATTGCTTTTGATCCATGAAGACATTGCCCAATTCATAATAAGCTTTTCCAGAAGGTTCTTTCAGAATCGAACGACGCAAGTAGTAATCAGCACTATCTAGGTCTTTCTTGTTTTTGAATGCATCAACACCGTTCAGATAGAGCTTATTTGCATCCTCAATGAATTTCACTTCGTTTTGAAGGAATGCAAAAATTTTAGTCGTCTCGAACAAATCGGCTTCTGCCAATTGAACATCGATTCTTTTTTGCTTTTTGATAGTATTAATAACTTCTCCTGGTTCTCCACATGAAGCGATTGACAGGACTAGCAAAAGGAACAAAACTGATTTCATATCCGTAGGTTTTACCTAAAAATACAGATTAGATTGTTATTTCGTTCCAATCAATGCACCTTTTAATCTGAAACCAACCCAAAGGACAATAAATTGGTGCTTACAATCGCTTTTACTACAAAGGGCGCAAAGCCCAGTGCCTAAAGTTCGTTACTATTTTGTCAACTAGATAAGTTTGAATATTGACACACTGAATTCCTCAAGATTTGAGTGCATCTTTTTACAGAAAACTCAATAGCATCAAGAGAATAGAAACCAATGCATCAATTTCTTCGTGTGCTTAATATTAAAGAGAAAATAGAGGCTTCGACTTCGCTCAGCCGTCTATTTATTCAATCAGTATTTAAAAAAACGTCTTTTCCTCTCTGACCATTCTTCTTAGAAGTGGACTTGGTCGGTAACGATCTTCGCCGTATTCTTCATACATGGCTTGTAATTTTCCAAGAACAACATCTAATCCGATTTCATCCGCCCAAGAAAGTAAGCCTTTTGGATAGTTCACACCTTTCGTCATTGCGAGATCAATGGCTTCTTTCGATGCAATATTTAAGAACAAAGCGTCTACTGCTTCGTTGATTAGCATAATCAGAATTCGATCGAATATTTCTTTTCCTAATTCACGATCTTCTTTTGGTGCTGGATTTTGAGCGTTTTCTCCGTAGTTGAAATATCCACGACCCGATTTACGTCCGTAATATCCTGCTTCGGAATGGCGTTTTTGAGTGAACGAAGGTTTGTACCTAGGATCGTAATAGAACGCAGCAAAAACAGTTTCAGTTACGGTATAGTTTACATCGTTTCCAATGTAATCCATCAAGGTGAATGGTCCCATTCGGAAACCACCAATTTCGGTCATGGCCCAATCGATTGTTACAAAATCGGCAATGCCTTCTTCATAAATCCGAAGTGCTTCACCATAGAAAGGTCGTGCAACTCGATTGACAATAAAGCCTGGTGTGTCTTTGCAAGAAACGGTTACTTTTTTCCAACCGTCGATTAAAGTCGTTGTGTTCTCAAGTGTTTCCGTTGATGTTTGAACTGCTGGAATGATTTCAACCAATGGCATCAATGGTGCTGGATTGAAAAAGTGAACTCCAATCATTCGTTCTGACTTCTCAAGTGCCGCAGCAATAGATGCAATGGAAAGTGATGATGTATTTGAAGCTAGAATGCAATCAGCAGATACAATTCCTTCTAATTGGCTGAACACTTTTTTCTTGATGTCTAAATTTTCAATGATCGCTTCGACAATTAATCCACAGTCTTTAAAATCATGGATATCCTGACTGTATGTAATTCTTCCTTGAATAGCTGTTGCCTCTTCCGAAGTGATTCTTTCTTTTTCGACCAAACGGTTCATGATTTTCAACAAAGCGGCTTTCGATTTCGCCAAAATTTGCTCGTTTAAATCGACTAATACAACTTGGTGCTTATTTTGAGCAGCAACTTGTACAATTCCAGAACCCATTGTTCCCGCACCGAGAACTCCTACGATCATTTTTTCCATGTTTCAAATTTAATCAATGAATTTGTGAAGTGCTTCTGATTTTTGACAAACTTCTGCCCTAGCCCAGATAATAGCGATAGCCTTCGATGTTCCGACAACCTCTACTGCTCCGATAGCTATCGGAACAGTCTTCGTAAGCTGCTCTTTTGTCCTTTAACTTATCGCCTGTGGGCTCAGTTTCAGTCTTCGTA
>NVXP01000010.1 GCA_002733985.1 Fluviicola sp.
TGATAACAACCATAACTATTTCAAGGCTTAAAACCTGCGGACGGAGCCGTTTACTCGATTAGGTACTCGTTAATTTTTATCGTATAATTTATTTTTCAGTGATCTTAATTTTATTGGTAATCGTGCGGTACAAGATTTTGTCTTCGTTCTTAGAGCGAAATCGAAAAACATTGGATCATATTGAAAAAGTTATGAGCAGAGTAGAGAAGACTTGATATAACCTTTCCTGTGAATTTGAAAAGCACGCATACAGAACGCAAGTAAAAACAAAAAGGGTTTCAGAATGATCTGAAACCCTTTGTTTATCTTGTGGGAAATGTAGGATTCGAACCTACGACCCCCTGCTTGTAAGGCAGGTGCTCTAAACCAACTGAGCTAATCTCCCGATTTTGTTTGTCTCGTTTGCCAAACGCGAGTGCAAATATACACTGGATTTTCTTAATGACAAGCGAAAAGGAGGGTGAGTATGGCTCAAAATTCTATTTTGATAACAACCATAACTATTTCAAGGCTTAAAACCTGCGGACGGAGCCGTTTACTCGATTAGGTACTCGTTAATTTTTATCGTATAATTTATTTTTCAGCGATCCTATATTTTATTGGTAATCGTGCGGTAGAAGGTTTTGTCTTCGTTCTTAGAGTGAAATCGAAAACCATTGGATCATTATTGAAAAAGGTACGAGCACAGTAGAGAAGACCTGATATAACCTTTCTAGTGAATTTGAAAAGCTAGCAGAAAACGCACATAAAAACAAAAAGGGTTTCAGAATAATCTGAAACCCTTTATTTATCTTGTGGGAAATGTAGGATTCGAACCTACGACCCCCTGCTTGTAAGGCAGGTGCTCTAAACCAACTGAGCTAATCTCCCGATTTTGTTTGACTCATGTGCCAAACGCGTGTGCAAATATACAGTGGATTTTCTTAATGACAAGTGAAAAATCAAGAAAAAATTAAAAAAAATCGGCAACTAAAAAGAAGCTACCAATGATCAAAATTGTATCGTTTTGTTTTGCAGTATTTTGAGCTATTTTGAATGCCGATTCTGCCTTAAAAAAGTAATCAACAGATTCGAAATTTTTTCCTTTTGACGCCTTTTCTAGCTGACTAATGTTCGCACTACGCGGATTAGTGAATTCAGTTAAGTATATTTTCGCCGCAGATGGGAATTCATCAAGAATGGAAGAGATGTCCTTGTCTGAACTTGTTCCGTAGATAATGTGTAAATTTCCTTTGTTGAGCTCCTCAATCGTTTCAAGTGTACTTTTTATTCCAGCGGGATTATGCGAAACATCCAGAATTGTCAGAGGGTCTTGTTTCCAAATCTGAAGACGTGCTTTCAAACCTGAATTTTGATTTAAGTTTTTCAATCCTAAAGCAAGATCACCTGAAGTTGATGTGAATCCTGATTTCTCCAATTCATTAAGTGCCGTTGCTGCTAATCGGAAGTTATCCTGTTGGTAGTTACCCAATAATGGAAAGTCAGAAGGGATTATTCGCTTTTCATCAAATAGGATAAGAGTAGAACTTAACTCCCTTACTTTGGATTCGAAAACTGATAGAACAGATGGATTTTTCTCAGCTGTAATAATTGTAACCCCTAGTTTGATAATCCCGGCCTTTTCTTCTGCAATGAGTTCAAGCGTATCTCCTAAAATCTGTGTATGCTCCAAACTGATATTTGTGATGATACTCAATAGGGGAGTGATGACGTTCGTTGCATCTAATCTTCCGCCAAGACCGGCTTCAATAACGCAGATATCACATTCTTCATCCGCAAAATGTTTCAGAGCGAGGGCAAATGTCATTTCAAAAAAGGAAGGATCGAAATCCAACTCAGTTTTCCTGATTTCATTCACGAAGTTAACGACGCTTTCTTTAGAAATTGTTTTTCCATTGATTCGAATGCGTTCAGTATAATCTTCGATGTGCGGAGAAGTAAACAACCCAACTTTGTAACCCGCTTCGGTGAGCGTAGAGGCGATCATTGAACAGGTCGATCCTTTACCATTACTTCCAGCTACGTGAACGAATTTTAGACGGTCTTGTGGATTGCCAATAATTGAGAGTAGCTTGATTGTATTCTCAAGCGTTGGTTTATAGGCCTTCGATCCAATAATTTGATAGGAAGGAAACTGTTCGAAAAGCCAAGAAATAGCTTTTGAATACCTTAAATCAATTTGACGTGACACTGATTGTATAATCTTGATAAACAAGTGGTGAGCCCGGTGCTTTATTGTATTTCACTTGTTTCTTTATTGCATAGCCAATCTTATTGATCAGTGTTTGATCCGTTGTCGTTGTATTTGACTTATAATGTGAGAAGGCAACAACATTTCCATCGGAATCTACTGTCAATTTGTAATAGATCTTTGCGGCCGTTTCGATTTGAATTCCGTTGACATTCACATTGTTCTGGCGAGTTCGTCCTTTTCCAAGTCCAATTCCGCTTCCTGTTCCTGTTCCGCTTGAACCATCTGTTGTACCAACTCCAGTACCAGTTCCTCCGCCAGACCCGCCACCAGATCCGCCATTTCCAAATGGATTAGTTGATTGTTGTGAGGTACTCGAAGTATTTTGTGAATTTTGAGCGTTAGTTGAATTTGCCTGACCACCAGATTGTGTAGTAGTTTCGCTGGGTTTTGTGTTCGAAGTAATCGCTTGTTGTGTTTGCGGCTTAGGCTCATCAATCGGAGCATCCTTTGGAGTTCCACCTCCAGCGCCACCTTCAATCTTTAATTCTTTCAGAACGAGCTCATCCACCATTGCCACGGCAGTTACTTTTTTATCCACAGGGAGTGGATTTGGAAGGTCATATGTCAAAAAAAGCAAAACGATGAATGTAATGAGCAACAATGCAATTGCGGAAATCATTCCGATTCGCTTATCTACGGTATTTGCTACTGGAATTGTTGCCATAACTTCTCGTTTTAGTTCATTCTACTTCTTAACTCATTATTTATCGTACGCTAATACTGGATCCCACTCATTTGCCTGACAAAGTGCTAAAATTTGGAAAACGGCTTCGTAGTCTGCATTCTTGTGTCCTGCTATTTTCAAACTTGGCTTTCCTGAGTCATAAACAACAGTACCAACTAATTCTTTGATCTCATCAAATTCCATTGGAGCATTCATGTCTCCTCCAGGCATTACCACGTATCGATTGTCTTCAGTTACAACTACTGTCGGATGTACTTTATTGGTAACTGGAGGTAATTTCTCTGATGGATTTGGAAGATCCAATGGGGTCGTGTCATTACTCATGATACTCATGATAATAAAGAAAATGAGCAGCAGGAAGACCAAATCGGTCATGGAGGACATACCTCCCTCCAGCTTAATCTTATTTTTTGTACTGAGTCCCATAATCGTTTATTTACCTGGTTGATGCAACATATCCATGAACTCTAAGGCATCGTTTTCCATTTGGTATACCACTTTTCCGATCTGCGCAACTAAAAAGTTGTATCCGATATACGCTATAATACCAACAACCAGGCCACCTACAGTTGTAACCATCGCTGTCATAATTCCTGGAGCTATCGTTGTAACGCTAATTTCAGTTGAAGCTTGTAAATCAATGAACACCATGATCATACCAATTGTTGTTCCAAGGAACCCAATCATTGGTGCTGCACCCGCTGCTGTAGCAAGGAAGCTCAAGCGTTGTTCTAGTCGAAGAATTTCCAATTTCCCAGTATTCTCAATTGAGAGAGAGATTGTTTCAATCGGACGACCCAAACGCGAAAGTCCTTTTTCGATCATTCGAGCAGAAGGTGAATCTGAACGCGAGCAATAATCTTTCGCTGCATCGATCTTTCCATCAACAATGTAGTCTTGCACTTTTGATAAAAGGTTGTCATCTTCTTTCGATGCTTTACGAAGTGCAAGGAAGCGCTCAACGAAAACGAAGATTGAATATCCAAGCATTAAAGCGAGAAGAATATTAATGACTAGTCCAAAACCTTGGCTTGCATCAGCAATAATTTTCCAGATTGGAATTTTGTCGACACCTGTTTCAGGTGCATCAACTGTAGTGACTTGAAGTAAGAAAGATAAACTCATAATACTATAACGTTAAGATGTTCAATTTAGTTACCCTAAAAGCAAGAAAACTCCTGCGCCCGCAAGATAACCGATTAAGGCTAACCATGCGATATTCTTTAAATACCAGAAGAATGAAATTTTCTCCATCCCCATGGCAACAACTCCTGCAGCCGATCCAATGATCAACATACTTCCTCCAGTTCCAGCTGCATATGCGATGAAATGCCAAACGGAAGAATCCATAGCATACGCCGGGTCATTTACGTCAAACATACCCATTGAAGCAGCAACAAGCGGCACATTATCAATTACTGCAGAACCCGCTCCGAGTAACATAACAAATAAATTACTACTCATTGAATTTTGAACGTCTTGACCAAATGTGAAGATCATTCCAAGTGATTCAAGAGCTGCAACGGTCATTAAAATACCTAAGAAGAAAAGAATCGAAGGCATTTCAATTTTCGAAAGTGCTCCAAAAGTTGGACTACTGTGATGATCTTCTCCATCTACGCGGCCGTCAACACTCGTCATTGAGAATTGTCTAGCGCTAATTAATTCAGCAACTAAAGCAACAATTGATAATGACAACATCATTCCAACATATGGAGGAAGGTGTGTTAATGTTTTGAAGATAGGCACCATTACGATTAGTCCCAGTCCTAAATACAACATAAATGGACCTTTTGAATTTTCATTTTCAGGTGTTGGTGGTGAGTCAAAGTTTCCTTTAAATGTAGGCATGAAGCTCGCAATTAATGTAGGAACGATCATACAAACAAGAGATGGTAAAATCAAGAACTCCATCAATTTAACAGTGGAAACTTTCTCATTCATCCAAAGCATTGTAGTAGTAACATCACCAATTGGAGACCAAGCTCCACCCGCGTTAGCAGCGATGATGATCATACCTGCATACCAGATTCGTAGTTTCTTATCTTCAATCAGTTTACGTAGGATTGTGATTAAAACAATCGTCGCTGTTAAGTTATCGATGATTGCAGAAAGGATAAATCCAAGAATACAAACGATCCAAAGAAGGGTACGCTTTTTATTTGTCTTAATGTAGCGTTTGATCGCAGAGAAACCGTCAAAATGATCAATGATCTCTACAATTGTCATCGCTCCAACAAGGAAGATTAGAATTTCACATGTCTTCCCGAAGTGATGGAGTAGAGTGGATTCCATCAAATGTAGACGTCCTTCGTGCTCCATTCCAGCTAAGGGAATCAATTTGCTGTCGTGGCTATCGAACCAATTTTCGAAACCATCTATTCCAATAGCAACAAGAGCCCAAGCAACGGCCATCATCATTAATGCAGGAACTAGTTTATCAATTTTTAAACTGTGCTCAAGAGTAATTGCTAAATATCCCAGAATGAATACAATGAGAATAATAACTTCCATAAGTTCTAGTAATTATAGTTTAGTAAAGTTTAAGATAGGTTTAGACCAATTGATCTAAAGCCAAAGCAAATGCCGTTTTAGAGATTCCTGTTTTACTTGGATTCGATTTCTGTGCTCTTTCCATTGCTTTGTATATAATGTCGCTTGTGTCTGAGAAAATTCCGTCATCCGAAATAACACCAAGGTCAGTACTCATCAAGTAAGCAAATACTCTGGCCATTCCACAGTTTGAGATGAAATCAGGAATCACAGAAAGGTGATTGTCTGCTTTATCAGCAATTTTCCCAAAGAAGATTTCAGGATCAGCAAAAGGAACGTTCGCTCCAGCAGAAATTACTTCCATTCCAGCTGCGATCATTCGATCGACTTGGTTTTCCGTGATTAAACGTGATGCTGCACATGGGATAAATATTTCAGCTTTGATGTCCCAAATTTTCGCGTCTACATCGTCAAACGACAGCATATTTGGGTGATTGAGTTCATTTCCATTCTTGTTTAAGAACAAATCACGAATTTCTTCGAGTGAAAAACCGTCCTCATTGATCAATCCACCAACTCGGTCAATAATCCCAACGATGATTGCTCCTTCTTGAGCTAAATAGTAGGCTCCAGCAGAACCAACATTTCCCCAACCTTGAACGATAACACGTTTTCCTTTGAGTTCTCCACCATATAAATTATAGAAATGGCGAACCGATTCAGATACTCCATATCCTGTGATCATATCTGCAATAACGAACTTGCTTGATACTTTTGGAGAATACTTTTCGTCTTCAATTACTTTGAGAACCCCATATCTTAATTGTCCAATTCGATTGATCTTTTGAGCATCACGCGGCTGAAAGTGGCCATTAAAAACACCTTCTTGAGGATGCCATACACCACAATCTTCTGTAATTGGAATAACTTCGTGAATTTCATCCACATTGAGATCGCCACCAGTTCCATAGTAATGTTTCAACAATGGAGTCACTGCTGCATACCAACGACGTAAAACACCTTCTTTTCTTGGATCACGTGGATCGAAATTGATTCCCGATTTGGCACCACCAATTGGAGGTCCAGCTACGGTGAATTTAACTTCCATCGTTTTCGCGAGCGACTCTACTTCACGTTTGTCAAGACCTTTTCGCATTCGTGTTCCACCACCAGCGGCTCCTCCACGAAGGGAATTAATAACAACCCAGCCTTCAGCTTCGGTTTCAGCATCTTTCCATTCAAAAACGATTTCTGGTCGTTTATTTTCGAATTTCTCAAGTAAATCTTTCATCTAATTCGTCGATATTTGCGAACAAAGTTAGCAAAGTATTTCTTCTATGGACGCTATTTGGAAAGGGATTATCAACGTACTTTTCCACGATGTAAAATTACAATCAGGGTGTATGCAAAACTCCTCCGCTAACTGCTTTTTTTGCTCCTGTTACCGAGGGAATTGTATTTGGCTGGCCGTCGAGGTAAAGTGCACCTAGAAAACCAAAGATTATCGCTTCTTTGAAATCAATTAACTCTTCACCTGGTATGATAACTTCACCCTTAAATTGTTCCGTAATCTGATCTATTAGGAATTTGTTTTTTGCCCCGCCACCAGTAATTAATACGGATTTAACTCCGAATTCATTGAGGTTAGCACTTATTTGATAGGCAATGTGAGCCGTTACCGTGTGCAAAAGATCTCTAGGATCAACACTACTATATGATGTTATTAGAGGACGGAAAAATTCTTCAAGCCATTCAGTCCCCATCGATCTTGGAGGTGGAGTAGAATAGTAATCCAATGTATTCAGAATTTCAAATATTCGGGGTCGGAGTTTACCACTTTGCGCGATTTCACCATTTTTATCAAAAGGACGATTAAAATCTTCTTGGCAAATTTCATTCAACGGTAAATTTCCAGGTCCGATGTCGAAAGCAATAACTTTATCAGTGTTTATACAAACATTCGCAAAGCCACCAATGTTTAAAAAGGCGTCTGCTAAATCAGAGAAAAGTAATGTGTCACCAATCGGGGCGAGTGGAGCTCCTTGTCCGCCGTTTATGACATCTTTTGTTCTGAAATCATTGATGACCTTGATGTTTGTGAGTGAAGCAATAGTTGATCCGCATCCAATTTGAAGTGTGAAACCATTTTCTGGTTGATGAAAAATGGTATGTCCGTGTGAAGCAATTGCATGAACTTCAGATGTGTCAATTTTAAATTCATCAATGAAATGATTGACTAAATGACCAAAGTAAGTCCCAAGATGTTTGTCTAAGCGACTTAATTCTACCGCAGAGTAATTAACAGAGTCTTTAAGTACCTCCAGTAATTTGTCCGTATAGGGAAACGTTTTTACTGCTTTGATTTCATGGGTCCAACTATTCTGTTCGGATTGTGAAAACGAAGTGTAGGCAATATCGACTCCATCCATTGAAGTACCAGACATTATTCCTATGATTCTGTATGAATTCTGCATGCTATTAAAGGTAGAAATTAAAACCTGAATTCGCTTCTAAAATCTTCTCAGAAATTCTTTTAATTAAGCGAATTTAGGCAGTCTTTATGAGAGATATCCTGATATCACGATGAAAGATAACGACAAGGCGATCGATTAAAATAATTAGTAATAAATATCATTTCAATTGAAATAGGGCATTTTCGTCCTTTGAATCATCAAAATATCCCAATATTTCTTCTTCTTCAAACTAGAAACTACGCAAATTCAAATGATCTGAATGCGTTTTAGAATCGGACTCAGGTTTCAAATGAAAGCGTTACATTTGTGGCGACTATTTTTCGAATCTAAAAACATATAATTACCTACGATATGGAGTTTGACTTATCAGAAGAACATTTGGCTGTAAAAGAAGCCGCAAGAGATTTCGCACAGAACGTTTTAAAACCTGGCGTTATCGCTCGTGATAATGAGCAACGGTTTCCAGTAGATGAAATTCGTCAATTGGGTGAACTTGGTTTCATGGGAATGATGGTCAGTCCAGAATATGGTGGATCAGGAATGGATACACTTTCATATGTTTTGGCAATGGAAGAGATTTCGAAAGTTGATGCATCTACTTCTGTATGTATGTCAGTAAACAATTCACTTGTTTGTTGGGGACTTGAGACTTACGGAAATACAGAACAAAAAGAAAAATTCTTAATTCCACTGGCTAAAGGTGAGAAAATTGGAGCCTTTTGTTTGTCTGAGCCTGAAGCAGGATCGGATGCAACTTCACAACGTACGACTGCCATTGATATGGGAGATCATTACTTGTTGAATGGAACGAAAAACTGGATCACAAATGGATCATCAGCATCGACATATATTGTAATTGCACAAACAGACGCTGAAGCAGGTCACCGTGGAATTAACGCCTTGATTATTGAACGAGGAATGGAAGGTTTCATCGTTGGTGCGAAAGAAGATAAAATGGGAATCCGTGGTTCGGATACGCATACCTTGATGTTCACAGATGTGAAAGTACCGAAGGCAAACAGAATCGGTGAGGATGGATTTGGATTTAAGTTCGCAATGAAAGTTTTGTCTGGTGGACGAATTGGAATTGCATCTCAAGCATTAGGAATTGCAGCGGGAGCATTGGAATTGTCTTTGGCTTATTCGAAAGAGCGTGAAGCATTCGGAAAACCAATTTCAAAGCACCAAGCGATAGCATTCAAATTGGCAGACATGGCGACTGATACTGAAGCAGCTCGTTTGTTGGTATACAAAGCGGCATTGGACAAAGATAACGGTCGGAACTACGATCAATCGAGTGCAATGGCGAAATTATTTGCATCTCAAACAGCAATGACGCACACAGTTGAAGCTGTTCAAATCTTTGGAGGATATGGTTTCGTGAAAGAATACCATGTTGAGCGTTTGATGCGTGATGCGAAGATTACACAGATTTATGAAGGAACATCAGAAATTCAAAAAATCGTTATTTCAAGAAATATCTTGAAGGATTAGCTTCGCTGCTGCCTTCGGCGGTAATTGAAACTAGATAGCTTATTTAAGCCCGTCCCGATAACTATCGGGACGGGCTTTTTTATTGGTGGCAAATTATTATTGGTAACCTACATCTAGAACTAACAGGCTGGTTATTTATTTCAGCAGGAATCCAGTTGGGCATTTTTTTAACTAGTTCCAAGGCAAATTGATCGAATTCTGAATCAACTGGGCGCATTATATGGATATTTTGAATAGCTCCATCGTCACAAACAATGAATTCAATATAAATTCTTCCCGTGAATTGATGACAAGAATTGATCTCAAATTCTGGATATTCAAGATTCTGTTGAATGAACTTCAGCATTTCAGAAGGTCCACCTGGGAATTGAGCATCAACATCAGGATAGTCTACTGCTGTACTTGTATCACACTGTGCGAAAGCTTGAAGTTGAAAGAGTAAAAATAAGATTAGTACAATTTTCATGGTTGATATGCAGCAATAATCGAACCGAAGTCCGTGCTATAATTTCTCTTCTGCTTTCTCCAGACCAATACTCCTAGATCCTTTCAACAGAATCAACTTACCCAAAGGTTTTTCAGCTTCTAAAAAGGAATTCAATTTTTCCGTGGTTTCAAATTGTTCTGGAATAGATGCTGATTTGAATTGTTTGAATGCATTTCCAACCGTATAGCCAGATAAATCTAGCTCTTCAATCAATTTGATAATTGCTTGGTGCTCCTTACTTTCTTCTGTTCCCAATTCCTTCATGTCACCAATGATGAACAATTTATCAGGGTGAGAGTTTAGCGCAAAACTTTCCAATGCCGATTGCATACTTGTAGGGTTTGCATTGTAACAATCCAAAATCAAGGTGTTTTTTGCTGTTTTTTTGACCTGAGACCGGTTATTTGTGGGTGAATACTCCTCAACTGCTGCTGATATATCGCTTGGAGCAACATCGAATACAATCCCGAAAGAAATAGCGGCTAAATAATTGTAGAAATTGTACTTCCCAATCATTTGTGTCTTCAAAACTGGTGAAGAGTAACTCTTGTTTGTCCATTTCATCTCAACAAAAGGGGAGAGGCCCACTAATTCACCTTGAACATCTGCTTTTTTTGATCCATAAGTGAATGTGTCAATACTTTTGGGTAGAGCATTGGTCAAAATTTCATCATCTGAATTGTAAATGATCCATCCTTTTGAGTTTTCAATGGATTCATATAATTCGCGCTTTGTCTTAAGGACGCCTTCAAATCCTCCAAAACCTTCGAGATGTGCTTTGCCAATATTCGTGATGATTCCATGAGTTGGTTCAGCAATAGCACTCAATTCTTCGATGTCCTTGAATTTATTCGCGCCCATTTCTATGATTGCAATCTCATGATCCGAATTCAATCTAAGCAACGTGAATGGCACACCCAAATGATTGTTCAAGTTTCCAATAGTTGCTAAGACTGTGTATTTCTTTGAGAGGACCGTGTGGATGACTTCTTTTGTAGACGTTTTCCCATTACTACCAGTGATTCCAATGATTGGAATATCAAATTGCTTTCTATGGTGATTTGCTAATTCTTGGAGACAGGTAACGCTATTATCAACGAGCGTCATTCGTGAAGGATCGGAAAAATATGCTTCATCATCAACAATTACGTGACTAGCTCCTTGTTCCAAAGCTGTACGTGCAAATGTATTTCCATCAAAGTTTTCTCCTTTGATGCAGACGAAAAGTGAGTTTGATTCAATTTTCCGAGTGTCTGTACATACTCCTGAGGTCGTTAAGAATATAGAATATAAATTCGTCATGGATGTAAAAGTAAGAAGAGATTGGACAACATCAATTAATGTTGCACTTGCTTGTCAATATGGAACTGTGTGAAAAAAGAAAAGCTACCCATTCCGATAATTACCGGAAGGATAGCTTTTCTATTATTGTTTTTCGAAGTATTACTTCTTTTTCTTCTTCTTTCTTCCGTAGTTGAATCCAGTAGGTGAACCAACTCTATCCATCGCACATCTGAATCCAATAGCATCTGTTGCTTGGTCTTCATCTAAGTAACGACGGTTACTTGCTACCAACCAGTAAGCTCTATCTTTCCAAGAACCTCCTTTGTAAACTCTTGATTTATCAGAGATCAAAGTCGTTGGCCATGAAGTTCTGTCTCCAGGCTTCACTTGGTCACCAGTAAGGCTGTACTCTTCGTGCTGATCTTGGTACATAACCAATTGTGGATCACGAGTAGCTTGGTTGATGTCGTTTTTACGATCATCATTTGCATAGAAAATTGAACTTTCGATATCACCATCTAAATAGTTGATGTAATCAGACTTACGGTAGTTCAATCGACCAATGTTTTCCTCTTCGGTAACTTCACGGTATTTCAATTTACCAGGAGTGTTTTCAATGAAATCATTGAATCCGTCACGCAACATTGAAATAATTTCGAATGCATACTCTTCTCCATCTGGACCAGTTCTAATTTCATCAGCGAAGATTCCATCAAACAAGTTGTCTTGAATAAAAGCAGATGCTTCGATAGCGTGTTTCTCATTTTTGTATCCAAGAGCAATGTCAATTACTTCATTGATACTTCTCATAAGACCTAATTCAATTGAATCTTTCACTTTTCCATGAGAGACATAGAAAGGATCTGGAGCATAACCATTAAGAGAAGGGTTACGTGATTGAATGTTTGCAGCTAATCCTGTTGGGATGATTGTATCATTTGGATCATGCTTGTCAGCAGAAATACGTTGGTAACGGATACGCTCGAATTCATTCAAGTATTCCTTCATACCATGCACATCATACATTACTTGAGCACTTTTCAATTCGATACTTCCTTCGTTGTTCAATAATTTCGTTTTGAACACATTTCCACGGAATGGACGGAATTCATCGTAATCTTCACTTGTCAAAGGACGATAAACATCCAATACCCATTCGGAAACATTCCCAGCCATGTGGTAAAGACCGTAATCATTTGGCCAGTATGACTCAACAGGAGCAGTAACATCAGCACCATCGTTCAAACTTCCAGCAACTCCCATGTAATCTCCACGACCTCTTACGAAGTTCGCACGGATCTGTCCAGTAAATTGTGCTTCATCTTGGCGAACCCAGTGACCGTTCCAAGGGTAGAGGCGACGATCTGTAATGTTTTCAGCACCTTCTTGTAAGTTTCCTATCAAACCAGTTGCAGCGAATTCCCATTCAGCTTCAGTTGGTAGGCGGTATCGTGGTAGAAGAATACCATCTTCCATACGTACGATACGTGTTCCTAATTTCTTACCATCTAAATTAGAAGGGTTCAAATCTTTTACGTTTCTGATCAATCCTTCTTCGTACTGATTCGCATAATATGATTCAGTATTGAATGTTGCATCATCACGCTGATCAATGTTGAAGTCTAAAACACCTTCACGAATGAGAATGTACTCATTTACACGATCCGTTCTCCATTTACAGTAATCATTTGCTTGTAACCAAGATACTCCAACAACAGGGTAGTCACGGTAAGCAGGGTGACGTAGGTAGTAATCAACGAATTTCTCATTGAATCCTAGTTTCGAACGCCAAACCAATGTATCTGGTAGTGCATTCTTATATACCATTGGGTATGTTTCGTTGTATGCACGAGAAATCCAGTACAAGTATTCCAACCAGTGGAAATTTGTAACTTCTGTTTGATCCATGTAAAATGAAGAAACAGTAACACGCTGTGCTCTGTTGTTCCAATCATGCATTACATCTTGCTCGGCACGTCCCATTGTAAATGTTCCACCCTCAACGAGAAGAAGACCTGGACCAGTTTCCTGATCAACAAATGGCACTTTTTGGAAACCTCCTGTCTTAGGGCTGTTATAATCCCATCCAGTAGTATTCGATGACTCTCGTGAACACGAAGAGATAAAGAATGCTCCCACAAGCGCAATCGATAAATAGCTTAAGAATCGCATATTGTTATTTTTGGTTTTCATAATTCTAGATTCACAAATTTACTCATTACAACGGATCCGCAATAGATAGTTACACATTTTAAAAGGAAGGACAAGAAATAGTTCTAAATGAAATAGGTTTATCCTTACAATTAAAATTGATTCCCAAAGAAATCTCATGAGATCCTCCGGAAACTCCGTTGTTCAATTTTGATACCGTAACATCATAACTATATCCTAATTTAAATTTGCCAGTATTCACTCCAATTGCTAGAATGAAGGCATCTCTATTTCGGAACCAAGCTCCAACATTGAATGCACCATACTTTATATAAGTACCAATATTGATCTCTTGAAATCCATTTTGGTATTGGTAAACAATGTTAGGCATAATGGAAGTACTATTCGTGTACTGTGATTTTTGACCTAATTTAATTTCAGCTCCCATGTGACCTGTCATTCGAATAGGAAGTTTAGAATCTCCAATAATCATTGATTCATTTGGGCGATTCAGATGGTGAGCCGCGAATCCGAAGAAGAAATTCTTACTGTATCCAACAACTCCAGCTGAAGCATCAAAGAAATAACGTGAGCCACCCCTTGGAACATCACCAGTAGCATAAATAAATCCACGACGCGGATCGATCATATCTCCAAATGTCAACTTATCCCAATCAACAGTTTTATTAAACATGGCTGCTCGCGCTCCGAATAATAATGTGAATTTACGGTTAACTTTCAGGTGGTATGAATAAATCAATCCAAGCATTGTTGTACTGATTGTACCTTGAGCTTGGCGATCATGCATCCCAATAACACCAATTCCACCAGAGATGTTCTTGAAGTATTGATCGTACGCCGCACTATATGTAACGTAATTTCCAGTAAGATTTGGCCACTCGTTTCTATAGTTCATCCCAAACCTTGGGCAACCGTTAGATCCTGCAAATGCTGGGTTTAGGTAAATTGGGTTCGCGTAGAACTGAGTGAATTGTGGGTCCTGTGAATAGACATTGCCCGCAGCAAAGCTGAGCAAGCTAAAAGTCAGTAAATATTTTATACGTCTCATAAATCGGTTAAAGGTGATCCGATTAGTCTATAACGGGATTCTTAAAATAAAGTTACAAATATTACAAAATGTGTATAATATTCAAAGAATTACTGCGTTTTTTTGTTTGATGAGAAAACACACCGATATTTGCAGTATGAAATTACGAACATCGTTACATTCCTTTTTAGGACTAATTATTTTACTGAACAGTCTAGTTTGGGCAAATTTTGTAAATAGTCAGGAAAATAAAACGCTAGACATTCCTTGGCAGGAACCGAAAGAAATTCAAGAAGGAGAGAATGTAATCGTGATACCTCAGATTGAAGGTCAAACGCTCGATGGAAATCGCCCTAATTTCTTTTGGCGAGAAAAGGTGAATTCAAGCGCAGCACTGAATATTGAGTTGGAAATAAAGAGTACAGCGCCAGCTGATCCACAAGAGATCTCTTTTTTGCAAAAGCAAGGAATAGAAGTTGGTGAAGCCAATTATATCGTAACGATCTCCAATGCTGCCTCGGAACGTCATGCTGTATTAAATTTATTCCCTTTCATTAAGGTTGGAAGCCAAACTCATCGTATTACACAGGTTGAAGTGAAATTTTCAAAAGGAATTCCAACTTCCCTGGCAATCAAAAAGGATTTTGTGACGAATTCTGTTCTTCAGAATGGATCGGGAGTTTGGATTAAAATTGCTGTAACTGAAGATGGAGTTCATAAAATCGACCGGGACTTTTTGGAGACTCGGTTATCGCCATTGGGAATTAATATTAACACGCTTAACCCGAATGATATTAATATTTATGGTAATGGCGATGGTCGCTTGCCTGAGGCGAATAGTGCGTACAGAACAGATGATTTAGCAAAAAATGCAATTCAAATAGTAGGTGATGCGGATGGTTCATTCGATTTTGGAGATTACATTTTGTTTTATGGATGGGGGCCGAATCGAACGAGTGTTTTCGCTGGGGAATTGACACAAGATCGTAACACCTATACGAAGACTTCATGTTACTTCTTGAACATTAATCCATCTGAGACACCATTAAGAATAGCATCAATTCCAAATTCAGATGATCCTGTTACTCATGCCGTTTCAACGTATTCATATTTTCAAAAACATGAGAACGAGACCGTTTCATTGGTCAAAGGAGGGAAACGATTTTATGGAGAGTTATTTGATCAATATTTAACTCAATCATTTGCAATGAATGTGCCGAATGTTGATGCATCCAGCCAAGCCYTTTTTAAAGTGTTTTTAGCTTCTAATGCAACTAATTCTGCTGCCAATACTCATACGTACAAAGTGAACGGCGCACTATTGGCTTCATCACAACTTCCAAGTTTAGGATCAGATTTTGCCAGAGGGTCACAGAGCTTCCAAGTTCCTACCCCAACTGCTGCAATGTCTGTTCAAATAATAATTGGACGAGCTTCTCCCTCAATATTGACGTATTTGGATTACATCGAGATGAATGCTCGCCGTGGATTAGTGATGTTAGGAAATCAATATAATTTCAGAGATATTTCCACTGTTGGAGCRGGAAATGTTGGGAGTTTCAGTTTAAGTGGATTACCTGCAAATGGTTTTGTGTGGGATGTAACAGATCGACATAACCCAAAATTAATTAATGGAACTACTGTAGGTTCTACCTATAATTTTAGTGCTGATGTCGATTCACTTAGAGAATTCGTAGCGTCAAATGGAGCTGTATTTATGGTTCCTACTTTTGTTGGGGTCGTGGATCCTCAAAACCTTCACGGATTGGCTCAGGCTGATTATTTGATTGTAACGAATAAAACCTTTACAGCACAAGCAGAGCGCTTAGCAAATTTACACCGTGCCAATGGACTTACAGTGCATGTTGTGAATACGGACCAAGTGTATAACGAATTCAGTTCTGGAGCGCAAGATGCAACAGCGATTCGCATGTTCGCTAAAATGTTCTACGATCGTGGAGCTCTTACGCCGGAAACGAGACCTAAATATTTATTGTTGTTCGGTGATGGAACTTTTGATCACCGTAACATTGTTTCTAATGCGAATTACGTAGTAACGTATCAAGTTGATTACTCTGAAAATCACATTGCAGCACTTGTGACAGATGATTATTTCGGATTATTAGATGATTCTGAGCAGTTCGGAGCAAACGATGAGCTAGATATTGGCGTAGGTCGATTGTTAATTTCTTCGACACAGATAGCAAAAGAACAAGTGGATAAGATTGAACATTACATGAGAAATGGATCAGATCTTTATTCAACTGAAAATACAAATTGTTCGTCAGATGATGGTTCTACCACTTTTGGTGACTGGAGAACGAAATATGTTCAAATTGCGGATGATGAGGAAAATGGGTATTTCATGAACATTGATTGTGAGCCAGCCTATGAATACTTGAAGACAAATCATCCTGAAATAAATACGGACAAAATATATTTAGATGCATTCCAGCAAGTTACAACTGCTGGTGGTGCACGTTACCCTGATGTAGTAGATAAAATCAATGATCGAATTGAACGAGGAGCATTGGTCATGAACTATGTTGGGCACGGTGGAGAAGTTGGAGTAGCCGAAGAACGTGTTATTACAGTTCCGCAAATTCAAGCTTGGAAAAATATTGATCGGCTTTCATTGATTGTTTCAGCAACATGTGAATTCACGAAGTATGACGATCCTGATCGTGTTTCGGCAGGAGAATGGGCTTCACTTAATCCTTATGGAGGCGCGATTGCCTTAATGACAACAACACGTTCAGTCTATTTTGGAGTGAATTCGGCAACAATTACACAATTTATCCGACGCGTATTTGAGCGTGATGCAAATTTCCAGCCTCAGACCTTCGGTGAAATCATGCGATTGACAAAAAATGCTTCAGGCGGTTCTGACAATAAACGGAGTTTTACATTAATTGGTGATCCAGCCCTTCAAATTGCACTTCCTAGAATGAATATCGTAACAGATAGCATTAATGGTTTGGATCCAGCACTTGTACTGGATACATTAAGCGCTTTGAGTAAGGTCACGATTAAAGGTCACCTGGAAGATTTTAATGGTACAATTTTGAATTCATTCAATGGAGTGCTTTCTCCAACAGTTTTTGATAAAATCAAAACGCAGCAGACCTTAGGAAACGATCCCAATTCTCCAATTATCGATTTTGAAATTCAAACGAATAAAATATATAGCGGGAAAGCAAGTGTGACCAATGGGAACTTTGAATTCTCGTTCATCGTGCCAAAGGACATTAATTATTCGTATGGCTTGGGTAAAATAAGTTATTACGCTGAAAATGGCTCCACGGACGCAATTGGTTCAGATAACCGCGTTTATATTGGAGGGATTGACCCGAATGGTATTTCAGATGTCGTTGGGCCAGATGTAGAATTGTTTTTGAATGATGAGAATTTTGTGAGCGGAGGTATTTCAGATGAAACACCGATCTTAATTGCGAAAATCTTTGATGAAAATGGAGTGAATACTGTTGGTAATGGAATCGGACATGATTTGATTGCAGTCCTTGATGGTGAAACAGGAAACCCAATTGTTCTCAACGATTATTATTCTGCTGACCTTGATTCTTATCAGGCTGGTGAAGTTCGATACAATTTCACAGCTCTCGAACCAGGGCCGCATACGCTTTCCTTGAAAGTGTGGGATGTGAACAATAATTCGTCTGAAACGAGTATCGACTTTGTGGTTCGTGAAAAAGAAAATGTAGAATTGGATCACGTATTAAATTACCCGAATCCGTTTACAACGAGCACTGAATTCTTCTTCGAACACAATCAAGCGTGCGTCGATTTAGATGCTCAAATTCAAATCTTCACCGTTTCAGGAAGGTTAGTAAAAACAATCAATCAATCTGTTCAATGTGATGGTTTCCGGTCAAAGGGTATTCCTTGGAATGGATTGGATGATTTTGGTGATCAATTGGCGAAAGGAGTTTACGTCTATCACGTCAAAGTGCGTACACCTGAGGGTGAAATTGCTGAAAAAACAGAAAAATTGGTTATTTTAAGGTAAGTCATACAATAAAGGGTCTCCAATTACGTATATTTGCTAGTCGAAAGTGATATTAAATTATGATGAATAAAATAAGAAATACAGTAATCTTTTCATTTGTTGCAATCTCAGCAATGGGGCAGGTAACGGATGATGCTCTTCAATTGAACACGATTACTACAGCAGTACCTTTTATGTCCATTACACCAGACTCTAGGGCAGGAGCAATGGGAGAGGCAGGTACAGCTCTCAGTGCATCGAGTACTTCTCTTTATTGGAATACATCAATGTTGACTTTCGCTGAAGATAAATCAGCAATCAGCATTTCTTATGTCCCTTGGTTGAGACAATTAACAAATGATATTCACCTGTCTTACTTGTCAGGATATTACAAAATTAATGATCGTCATGCTATTGGAGGTGCCTTGCGTTACTTCAATCTTGGTGAGATCACATTTACTGATGAGTCTGCGAATATTATTCGTGAGGACAAACCAAGTGAATTTGAGTTGACAGCAGGATATGCTTTCCGTTTGTCTGATAAGATGAGTGTGGGAATCAACGGTAAATTTGCTTATTCAAATTTAACAGGAGGTTTGCCAGTTGCAGGTGTTGAAACGAAACCTGGAGTTGCTGGAGCGACAGATATTTCATTTACGTACAGTTCGGATGAAGCGAAAATTGGATCTACAAAAGGAACATACAATTTTGCTGCAACAATTAACAATGTCGGAAACAAAATTGCTTATTCAAGCGCTAGTAGCGGATTCCGTGACTTCCTTCCAATGAACTTGAAAATTGGAAATGCATTCGTCGCGGATTTCGATGCATACAACAAAGTGACATTCTCGTTTGATGTTCAAAAACTATTGGTTCCAACGCCTCCAACGTACGAAATTATTGATGGTGAGCGAGTGCGAATCGCAGGTTTAGAAAACAATGTAGGTGTGATTTCTGGATTGTTACAATCTTTCTACGATGCTCCTGGAATTATCTTAACTGATGAAGTGAGTGGAGATTACTTGCAAAATGAGGATGGAAGTTRCCAGATTAAAAAAGGTTCTCGTTTCTTGGAAGAATTGACTGAGATCAATCTTGCAGCAGGAATGGAATGGTGGTACAACGATGTGTTTGCACTTCGTGGAGGATTTTTCTTCGAGCACAATAACAAAGGAGCACGACAATACTTCAATTTAGGAGCTGGATTCAAATACAACAAGTTTGGAATYGAYATCTCTTACYTWGCAGCGTTRARACGAAAYAATCCTTTGGCAAATACRYTKCGATTTACRYTTCGAATGGTTTTGGGAGGAACGGAATCATCTGGATCTACTGCACCAAACTAGTATGAATATACGGATCGGTTACGGTATCGATGTTCATCGATTGGAAGTTGGAATTCCGTTGTTTCTAGGTGGTATTCAAATTGAATCAGATTTAGGAGCTGTCGGTCATTCTGATGCTGATGTCCTTCTTCATGCAATCTGTGATGCTCTACTAGGAGCAGCAAACCTTCGAGACATTGGCTATCATTTTTCAGATACAGATCCTCAATTCAAAGGTATTGATAGTAAAATTCTTTTGGATCGTGTGATGAAACTGGTTATCGACAAAGGATACTCCGTGGGAAACATTGATTGCACTGTGATCATGGAGCGGCCAAAACTCAATCCTCACATCCCAGAGATGCAGGAGGTAATTGCAAAAATTTTAAAGGTCGATTTTGATGCTGTTTCAATCAAAGCAAGTACACACGAAAAAGTTGATTCCTTTGGAGAAAGTCGCGCTGTAAAAGCATATGCTGCTTGCCTAATTACTTCTTAAATTAAGATTCAATCTTTATAGCTGACCTAATAGGTTTAATTGCTAACTTTTTATATTTTGTAGTATAAACACGACGGATTGGAGAAATACACTAACCCTGTTAAAGATCGATTTCGGCTTGCGCTGATTCCCGCCATATTATTGGGGATACTGACTAATGTCTACATTTCAAGCATAATTATTTATGTGAATCGTCCGCTGTTATTGCTGAGTCCACTAATTGGAACTGCCATATTTAGCATCTTATATTACCGATTAAAGTATTTTAAAACGTCCACACGAATTGTCTTTTTCTTTTGTGCATATACTGTTTTAGCCGAAGTAGTGATTCACACTTATTTCTTTGGTTGGAATTCAGGCTTTTACTTTTTTTTCTTTCTGACACCTCTTGTTTTTCTACTCGATTCGAACTGGAAAATTTGGTCTGCGATTCTTTTCAATGCGACCATTCTTGGTGCCGTTGTGGGACTTAATTATTGGATGAAGAATATTCCCGAACCAGAACTTCTGACAGATCTTGAAGTGAGGGGTGTTAGATATGGGAATGGTATTATGACGGGCATTGTCGTAATCGTAATTATGATTTATACTAGTCGAGCTTTGAGCAGTAGAGATAAACTACTTCTGGATATCATCGATGATTTAGAATCGAGTAATCGAAAAATTGCGAAACAGCACGATCAACAGAAAATCTTACTCAAAGAAGTGCATCACCGCGTAAAAAACAACTTGCAAATTATTTCGTCCTTGCTTTCCTTGCAGTCACATAATTTAAAAGATGAGCACTTGATTGATGTTCTCAATCAAAGCCGTAACAGGGTAGAAGCAATTGCACTAATCCACATGAAGCTCTATCAAGATGAGTTAGGAAATGCGGTAGATTTTGAATCATACCTCGAGGACTTTATCATAAAGCAAAGTGTACTAAGTCCGCATATTAAATTCACGCTTAGTGCCGAAGAACTTATTTTGCATTTGGATATTGCAGTCCCACTAGGACTTATTATTTCTGAATTGATTACGAATTCAGTAAAACATGCCTTCAAGGGGATTGAAACTCCCGAGTTAATGTTAGAATTAGTCCAACTTGGAGATGAATTTGAATTGTGGGTAAGGGATAATGGTGTTGGACTTCCTGCGGATTTTGATCTCAATTCAGGAGATTTAGGACTCGGGTCGGATATTATTTCTGCGTTGACAGAACAAATCGATTCAAAAATCAGCTATTACAATATCAATGGAGCTAGTTTTAAGATTTTGTTCCAAAATAAGGCACTTGATTAATCGAGTTCGTCCTCAAAATGATTCGTAAGTTCTCGAACTCTTTTATCTTTGTCCTTAGAAATTGAATTCTATGAAAGTAAATCCTCAATATAACACCAAAGAAGCACTACTTGACTTGTACAACAAGCCACTTTTGGAACTCGTTTTTGAAGCAGCTACAATACACCGTCAGTTTCACGATCCAACGGAAGTACAGATGTCTTCGTTATTGAGTATTAAAACAGGTGGATGCCCTGAAGATTGTGGATACTGTCCTCAAGCGGCACGTTACCATACCGATGTTGATACACATAAATTGATGACGGTAGAGTCTGTGTTGGAACAAGCGAGAAATGCCAAGGAAAATGGTTCTTCGCGACTTTGCATGGGAGCTGCTTGGAGAGAGATTAGAGACAACAAAGATTTTGATAATGTAGTGGAGATGGTTCAAGGTGTAAATGCCTTGGATATGGAGGTTTGCTGTACACTTGGAATGATGTCAGAAGGTCAGGCGAAACGATTGAAAGACGCTGGACTTTTTGCTTACAATCACAACTTAGATACTTCAGCAGATTATTATGATGACGTAATTTCCACGCGCGATTATGAAGATCGTTTGAATACTATTGATAACGCTCGAAAAGCAGGGATTTCTGTTTGTTCTGGTGGGATTATTGGAATGGGTGAAGCAATAGAAGATCGAATTGGATTGTTGATGAGCTACGTGCAAATGGAAACTCCACCTGAATCAATTCCAATCAATGCCTTAGTTGCTGTTGAAGGAACGCCAATGGCAGAGCAAAAGCCTATTGAACAGTGGGAGATGATCCGAATGGTAGCAACTACAAGAATTGCATTTCCAGAATCGGTTGTTCGACTTTCAGCAGGACGTACAAAAATGAGCTTGGAAGGACAAGCACTTTGCTTTATGGCCGGTGCGAGTTCAATTTTTGCTGGTGATAAATTATTGACGACTCCAAATCCAGAATACAATGAAGACATGGAGATGTTCAAAATTCTGGGATTGACTCCGAAACGAGCTTTTGCAGATGGTGAAAAACCAGAAACGAAGGAAGATGCAATCATCGTTGCTCGAAAAGAAAAGGAACGATTGCGCGCAGAAGAGTTGGCTGCGGCTAGATTAAAAGCGAAGCCAGAAGGATTCCAACCGCGTAAGATGACAATCGTCGAATAACACGATTTGATTGGATAAGAAATTACATAAGAAAATAGAGAATAGAAGAGAAAAGGGGACATTACGTTCCCTTTCTTCGTTTGAAGGAATGATTGATTTTGCCTCAAATGATTATTTGGGTTTTGCAAAAGAGGAATCAAATCAAACAGGTGTTTTTGGACAAGGAGCAACAGGCTCAAGATTAATTAGCGGAAATTCAAACCTTATTGAGGAAGTAGAACAAAATTTGGCTGATTTTTTTGAATCTGAAGCTGGACTGTGTTTTAATTCAGGATATGACGCGAACATTGGTGTTTTTAGCTCTATTCCTCAACGTGGAGATGTCGTTTTATATGATGAGTTCATTCATGCCAGTGCACGTGATGGGATTCGTTTATCGCATGCAAAATCTTTCGGATTTAAACACAATAACTTAGAAGACTTGAAACGATTACTCGAGTTGAATAAGTCACAGACGACCTACATCGCCATTGAAAGTTTGTATTCCATGCACGGCGACTTCTGTCCACTTTTGGATATTGTTCGATTGGCGGAAGAATACAATGGATATGTTATTCTCGATGAGGCACATGCTGCTGGGGTTTATGGTGTTGATGGACGAGGATTCGCGCCTGCTCTTGATTTACATGCGAATTGTCTGATACGACTGGTGACCTTTGGTAAGACCTTTGGAGCGCACGGTGCCATTGCTCTCTGCTCGGAGGAAATGCGGGAATTCTTAATTAATTTTGCTAGATCCTTTATTTATACAACGGCACTTCCAATCTCAGCTTACCAGAATATGCGGGAGTCGACTCAAAAAGTAAATGCACTAGAGAAAAGACATGTTTTGCAGGGTAACATTGATTACTTCAGATCGAAAATGACCTCGCTCCAACTTCTTTCTGCTCCAAATTCTCCGATTCAGTTCATTCGTTTTGCGGATATAGCGAAGCTAAAGAGCATTGAAGTGCAGGCTAAAAAAGAAAACATTTTTACAAAAGCGATTTTCTCTCCAACCGTCTCTGAAGGAGATGAAGGTTTGAGAATTTCACTCCATAGCTACAATTCAAAATCGGAAATTGACGATTTGGTTCGTATTATGTCCATATAAAATGATACTTTCAAAGCGTATTTGAAATCGATTGACACAAACTCCATGGGAAAAACTTATTCACCGAAACGTAAACAACGCCTTCTAATCGCAGGTTCAGTTGTGCTTTTACTCTTGACTATTTTCGTTTATTTTCGATATTCATTTGTTTATAGTGAAGGAACTCGTGTTGGAATCATCTACAAATTCTCAAAAAAAGGAACGTTTTTCAAAACCTATGAAGGTGAAATGATACTTCCTGGAATTCGAAACAAAGGCAAGAATGCTTCCTTATCAACCAATACCTTTAACTTTTCCGTTACGGATGAAGAGTTGGCACAAAAACTCATGAAAAGCCAAGGGATGGAGATTGAATTGCATTATTCCTATTACAATAGACCATTGCCTTGGCGAGGTGATAGCTATGAAGGCGAAAAAGGTCAATACGTGGTTGATAAGCTAGTTAGAGTCAAGGATGAAAACCCAAACGGTTACGGCTTATAATTCAATAGAACCTTCTGTAAACGCTCATCTATATCGATGATTCAATCGAAGAAGTGATATTAGTGAGAATTTTTCATTAACTAAAACGGTTTAGGTTCAAACAATTTTTTGTATCTTAATAGGAACCAATGCTATTGAACTATTAAGTTATGAAATTGATCCTTCTTTTCTTAGCGATTTTTGCTTGGGCTTCGATCTATGGTGCGGATTATTCTCTTCGTTTTCCAAAAGTTGATAGCTCTGAAGAATCTTCGATCCTATTTGTTCAAATGAAGGCAGTATCATCGTCAAAAATTGTTCATTTCAGTTGGGACGTTGAAGAAGAGAAGAACGGAGATCATTTTATCATTGAAAAATCAATTGACTACGGGGAAACATGGGCACGAGTTTCTCGGGTTGAGTCAATTGGGGATCACAATGAACGGCATACCTACAAAATTTCAGAAATCAATATGATTGAAGGAATTACTGAATATTTCCGAGTGTGTAGAGTAGACATTGATAACAAGATGCAGGTGCTGGATGCGATTAACATTGATCACCCAATTTTGACCAATATGAAGTTGATTCCACATCCAAAGAATGTGAAAAAGGCAACGACAATTTCATGTGAATCCTTAATTTGTTCTGATGGGATTTTAAAAATATTCAACAAAAGTGGTGAATTGATTCAGAAGCGAAAACTGAATCTATCAAAAGGCTACAACCGTTGTCAAATAGAAATAAAGAACTTAGATCGCGGCGAATATCGCGTCACAATTCAAGATGAATTTAGTAATACGTTAACTAAACGATTGGTGGTTCATTAGTCACCAAAAAAAAAACCACCCACTCGATAATTTGAGTGGATGGTTTTGCTTTTTATTTCTTTTCGACTATTTCTTGTCTACTTCAACAGTTGCCATTTCTTCAGACTGATATTCACCGTTATCCAATTTCGCTTTCATTTTAGAGAAAGTTTCAATTGTGTATTGAACATCCTCCAATGTATGAGCCGCTGTTGGAATCAAACGTAGCATGATTACATCTTTCGGTACAACTGGGTAAATTACAATCGAACAGAAGATATTAAAGTTCTCACGTAAATCAAATGTCAAGTTTGTCGCTTCCGCTAAAGTTCCCTGTAAGAAAACTGGCGTAACACATGAATTTGTTGCACCAATGTTAAATCCATTCTCAACTAATCCAGTTTGAAGTGAACTTGCAATCTTCCACAAGCGTGCTTTGTGCTCAGGTTGAGTTCTTAATATTTCAAGACGCTTACGTGCACCAACAACAAGTGGCATTGGCAATGACTTAGCGAATACTTGTGAACGCATGTTGTAACGCAAGAATTCAACAATATTTTCTTCAGCGCAAATAAATGCACCAATTGAAGCCATTGCTTTCGCAAATGTTCCAAATAAGATATCAATCTCATCATGAACTCCTTGCTCTTCTCCAGCTCCTTGTCCTTTTTCACCAACAGTACCAAAACCGTGAGCGTCATCAACAAAAAGTCTAAAGTTATATTTACCTGATTTTCTGAATTCAATTAAATCTTTCAACCTACCTTGATCTCCAGCCATTCCGAAAACACCTTCCGTAATAACAAGGATTCCACCTCCAGTTTTGCCTACAATTCGTGTAGCACGCTCCATTTGTTTGTCGAAGCTTTCCATGTCATTGTGCTTGAACACAAAACGTTTTCCAGCATGCAGACGCATTCCATCTAAGATACAAGCATGAGCTTCACTATCGTAAACAATGACATCATTTCGATCAACTACACTGTCAATCGCTGAAACCATTCCTTGATATCCAAAGTTGAGAAGAATTGTATCTTCTTTTTCCATGAAACTTGAAATCTCAGCTTCCAGTGCTTCGTGTTCACTAGTTTGACCAGTCATCATTCTTGATCCCATTGGATAAGCCAATCCCCATTCTGCAGAAGCGTCAGCATCAGCTTTACGAACTTCAGGATGGTTTGCCAATCCAAGGTAGTTATTTACAGACCACACTAGGCACTCTTTTCCACGGAAAATCATTCTGTTTCCAACTTCCCCTTCCAATTTCGGGAAAGTAAAATATCCGTGAACACCTTTTGAATATTGTCCAAGAGGACCTCTATTCTTTCTAATTTTGTCAAATATGTCTTGAGCCATAGAATTTTTTTTGTGCTGATTGCTTGATTTTACTAGTTAGCACGTATTATCGATTACAAAAGTAGTGCATTTTAAAGAAATGCATCTTTTCTGGACTCTTTTTTATCAACACGAGGTAGGGAGTAAGCAGATTTAGGGGCTGAAATTTCAAACGATGTTATTATTCAAGCTATTTGAATGTTCTCGACTTGATCATTAAGTACGTGGAAGATAGCTGATCTATTTCTAACTATTTGAATTGAAATGGACAACTTTTATGACTCTATACTTAGCTATTCGTTTAGCCTGTTTGTCGACCAAAAGTGCTTGTTTAGCGTAAATGTTTTGGTGCATTCATACGTTCTTTTCGCTTGAATACCTATCTTCGACATAATGTTTACTCGTCTACTTTTATGTTCCTTAGCGCTCTTATCTACCGCCTCATCGTTATTTGCACAATGGGACTGGGTTGATAATTCTGTAAGCGGTAGTTTTGAAGGAGTTACAGACCTTGCTGTAGACGAAGTGCGTGACGTGATTTATTCCGTCGGTTATTTCGATGGAGCTGCGAATTTCCCGGAAATCGGTTTATCACACGGCTCCGAAGATGGATTTGTCATGAAGTATGATTTAGCCGGAAACGTTCTTTGGGCTTTCGCTATTGGTGGATCAGGTAATGACCGCATAAATGGGGTGGCCATAGAGGAAACAACAGGAAATATATTCATTACAGGGTTTATTGAAGGTTCTTTTGCAACAAACGCTACAAGTTTACAAGGAACTCCGGGAGGAACATCGGGTAACGTTACAGGTTTCATTGGAGGTGAAGATGCATTTGTTGCTTGTTATAATTTGCTGGGGCAACTTATTTGGAAAAAAATAATTGGCGGGTCAGATGTTGATAGAGGAATGGATATTACGGTAAATGTTGGAGGTGTTTATGCCACTGGCTTCTACGCGAATACATCTGGATTATCTTCAATTACTTCAATTATCCCTACGAATGGAGATATCAATCATTTTGTAATAGCGCTAAACGTCTCAAATGGTAATACCTTATGGGATGCTGTACTTGGATCAAGTGTCGATGATTACGACATTCCTTTATTGAATTCTACGATAAGGAGAACAGGTATTTCTTCTGACGCAAATAATGTTTATGTAGTCACATATTTTAACGGAGCTGTATACAATGTTTATGATGGATACGACGTGCTTTCAGCAACTATTGTCGATCTTAATGCCTCAACCCAAGATTTTGTAGCGACATCTTATACGAATATAGGGAATCACAATTGGTCAGTGCTTTACGATAACGTTGGTGCTATTGCAGCTGGTATTGATGTAACAAGTGATTGCAGCGGAGTATATGTCTCAGGAACACTGCATGATAGTGGTTCTTCTCCCGGTGGAGTCACAATTAACTCTGTCCATGATAATTTCTTTATTTCAAAATTGAATAAGACAAATGGCACAGAAATTTGGCTGAAAGAATTTGACAGTAAGTTCAATCACGAAGACTACTTTGTTGGAATTGATGCCGATGGCTACGGAAATTTATACGCAGTAGGTCGATTAAGAGGATCGGATGTCGATTTAGGAATGGATTTGAATTATTCCGGTGGACAAAACCACAGTGAAGTAATGATTGCGCACTTCCATACCGATGGTGTTTTTCAGAGTTTTGAAGTGATTCCAAGTAATAGTGCTGCTTGGGGGATGAGTATTGCAAGCTATAAGAATGAAAAATACGTTGTGGGAGGGTATTATAGCAATACGATCGCGTTCGATGCTCTCGTACCAAATCCTAGCTTGCAAAATGCATTTATTGCCACAAGGAATCTTCCTGAACCTCTTGTGTATGTTTCTGCTTCTGGGGATAGTCTCTTTTGTCAATCCGAAGTGAATCCTGATCCAATATTAAATCTCCCAATAGGTGGAACTTTTTCTGGTCCAATACAAATTGTATTTGAAAACATTACCACTGGGAAAATAGATCTTTTGAACTCGACACCAGGAGGTCCATATACAATTACATACAGTGGGTATCCAATGGCGTGTACCGTGACACCTGTTGATTTCGAAATTTATATTGTAGCCAATGATGATGCATCATTCACATATTCAACAGATCATTTTTGTAACAACGAAGCAAATCCTACTCCAACATCCATTGCAACTCTTGGGGGAACATTCACAGCACCAACAGGATTAGTCTTGGCGAATAATTCAACTGGAGAAATAGATGTAGCAGCTTCAACAGTTGGTGGACCTTATTATCTAGTTTACACAACTAACGGAGTGATCTGTCCAAACAGCGATTCCCTTGAAATCTACATTGAAGATGCACCAGATCCATCCTTTGCGTATGCACAATCATCATTTTGCACTGGATCAGGTACGATTTCCCCAAGTTCAGTCACAGTTCCTGGAGGAACATTCAGTGGTCCTGTAGAAATCATTTTCGTGAATTCAGTAACAGGTGAAATTGACATATCAGCATCGACAATTGGTGGGCCATACACGATTCAATACGTAGCATCAAATACGTATTGCCAAGATTCTACAACATTCAGTCTTACCATTGATCCATCTGAGGACGCTTCATTCACTTATTCAGCTACTCATTTCTGTTACAACGAAGCAAATCCTCTACCTACTTCGATCACAACACCGGGAGGGACGTTCTCAGCTACCATAGATCTTCTTCTAGTTAACAGTTCAACAGGAGAAATTGACGTTGCAGCGTCAACTATTGGTGGACCTTATTACCTTGTTTACACAACCAATGGCTTGACTTGTGCAGGAAGTGACTCCATTCAGGTTTACATTGAAAGTGGTCCAAATCCTTCCTTTTCTTATGCGCAGTCAATAGTATGTATGCAATCGCAATCAGGAACAATTACACCGAATTCAGTTGCAGTTCCTGGAGGAACATTCAGTGGACCTTCGGAAATTGTTTTCGTGAACACAACTACCGGAGAAATCGATATCAATGCCTCAACAATTGGTGGACCATATTCAATTGAATACCTCGTTTCAAATACCTATTGCCAAAAATCAAGCACCTTTGATATTATGATTATTGGTCAGGATGCTCTCATTTCTGTTGATTATTCAGCAAGTGAATATTGTGTTTCTGATGAAAACCAGATTCCTGTAATCAATGGTGTGAGCACTGGTGTATTTAGTGGGCCTGCCTCAATTGATATTGTGAATTCAACAACTGGTGAGTTCAGTCCATCGACATCTTATGCCGGCGGTCCTTATTTGATAAAATATGTAACGCTTGGTACGTGTCCAGATAGCATTGAATTATTCCTTACGATTTATGATGTCCCGTCAGCAGCATATGCAGGTGAGGATCAAGAGCTATTCTTCATTTTAACATCAACGCTCGAAGCAGATCTTCCAATTATGGGAGATGTAGAATGGTCGACTCTTTCTTCAGCTCTAATTGCTGATGAATTTGATCCAAACTCTGATGTCTCAAACTTGAGCTTAGGGACAAACACGTTTACTTGGACAGTTACAAATGGCGCTTGTCCTTCAGTTTCTGATGAAATTAATATCGTAGTTCAAGATTTATTCATTCCTCAAGCAGTTACGCCAAATGGCGACGGTAAAAATGACTTTTTCGAATTTTATTCAATTGACGCAGTAACTTGCTCTCTTCAGATTTACAATCGCTGGGGACAAGTGGTTTATGAAAATAGCGATTATCAAAACGAATGGTTTGGGCAAAGTTCTAAAGGAGAGGAGCTCGAGAATGATACGTATTTCTATGTAATTCTCATAGATGATTCGATTTCGTTTAACGGATACGTAGTATTGAAGAAATGAGAGTTCTTATCACCATAGCATTCCTTTTTTCTTTCTCCGCTTTTGGGCAATACTCCTCGCTGCAAAGTCAATACATGTTCAATCCAATTGCGATGAACCCTGCTGCAACAGGAAGCGAAGAGGTGATGAGTTTGGTCGGTACTTTTCGAGCGCAATGGATTGGATTCCCCGGAGCTCCTACTACGGAAGCATTAACACTTCATGCACCTTTAAAGAATTTTAACTCTTCGCTTGGAGTCCAACTCTACGCTGATCAAATCGGAGTGGATAATCGTACAAGCGTGAATGGACTTTATTCGTATCGCTTTAAAATGAAGAATGCTTGTTTACGAATAGGGTTGTCAGGTGGATTGAGTTTTGTTCAGTCCAATTATTCTGATTTACACGTTTTTACCGCAAGCGACGACCAGATTTCTAGTAATAGTCCAGTAGGAGTGCTTCCGAATTTTGGCGTTGGGATGTATTATACCGCAGAAAAGTATTTTCTAAGTTTTTCCATACCTACTTTGTTAGGACATCGCTATGAAGACAATAGATTTCAAAGCTTTAGTAATCTAAGCAACTACAACTTACTAGTTGGGGGTGGATATGAATTCAAACTGAAGAATGAGATGGGTTTTAAACCTTCTGTATTGTTAAAATTCAGAGTGAACAATAGACCACAAGTTGATTTCAATGCAAAGGTGAAATTGAATGCAACGATTAATGTGGGAGTGTCTTATCGAACTGAAGAAGCATTAATTGGAATGTTTGAGGCGAAAGTCACGAATCAATTTAGCGTGATGTATTCATTTGGGATGCCACTTAGTACTATTGCCAAAACTTCATTTGGGTCACATGAATTAAGCATAAAGTATAATTTTGTCTACAAATCGAATTCTCAAGGACCGCGTTTTTCAGGATGGTAAAAAGTCTTATTACATATCTAATTTTAATGTGTTCGTTCGCTTCGCAAGCGCAAGAAACTTCGAAGTTTACAGTTCAGGAAGTTCCAGTTCTGATGAGTGGAGAGGTTTATTCACCAACTTTTAAAGATTCCTTGCTGGTTGTTTGTGGCACTAGGAAAGATCGAATCGCTTATACGCATCTTGATAAAAATGGCAAGGAGCCTATTGACTTATATGTTCTCAATCCGGACAATGCCTATACATATGAACGTTTTGATAAGAAATTCCGTTCAGACTTTCATGACGGACCGATTTCATTCAATGAAGCCGGTGATCAATGTATAGTATCTAGAAATCTTCGTTTGGATCAGCGATTTAAAGCCTTGCAAGAAGATGAGAATCAGCTTGGACTTTTTCATAGTCAGTTTGAAAACAATGAATGGACCTCGCCAGAACCGTTATTGGTGAATAATGTTGCCTATAATTGTACACATCCAGCGCTCTCGGCAAATGGAAAAACACTTATCTTTTCAAGTAACATGCCCGAAGGGATAGGTGGCTACGATCTTTGGAAAATAGAAAAGTCAAACGGTACGTGGGGAGAACCCGAAAACCTTGGGAGTAGTGTGAATACCTCTTCGAACGAATTCTTTCCTACATGGATTGGAAATACACTGTACTTCTCAGCGAATAGAAATGTTTTCGGAGGACTTGACATCTACGAAGTAAAAGGAAACGGAGAAACTGCAAGTACGAAGATTCTTGAACAACCATTGAACAGCGAAAAAGATGATTTTGGAATGATTTCAAATTCTCAAGGTAAAGCAGGATATTTTTCCTCGAATAGAAATGGATCGGATCAACTTTGGTCGTATGATATGCTCTTTCCAGAATTCGAAAACTGTGATTCACTTGTAAATGATGATTTTTGTTATACACTGCTTGAGGAAACAGCATATGAGCTTGGAGGAATTGAATCTCTGATTTATGAGTGGGATATAAATGGCGTCAAGAAATACGGTTATGAAATTGACTATTGCTTTCCAGGAGCTGGAGAATATGTAATTAGTGTTGATATTATCGATACAGTCGTTAAGAAGACCTACGCCAATCAGGCGAGCTACACACTTGTGTTAAATAACGAAGAACAACCTTACATTACTTCTCTTGATTCCATTCAAATTGGACAAGAATTAACCTTGGACCCCAGTAGAACGCATTTGCCAGGTGTTCAGATTGATTCCTATTATTGGATGATTTCTGATGGGACCTTGTTCACAACGAAAACCCCAACCCATACCTTCAACAAGACTGGATTGTACAAGGTTAAATTGGGCGTGTTAGGAGTTAAAAACGGAGAACCATTCAAAGATTGTTCTTACAAATATATAGTAGCTACAAACGACCCTGTTGAGTCGGTATCAATTAGTCCAGTTAAGCCAATGGGTGTGTTCGAACAAGAAGGACGAATTACTGAAAGTATCCTCCCAATGACTTCTTCAGATAGTGCAACAGTTGTACACAGTATTGAAATTGCGAGCTCCTTAACCGAGCTTACAGATTCCAATGGGATTCTAGCCCCAGCAATTGAGAACTATATCGTAAACACCTCGTATGACCCTACAGATTCAATATATCGATATTCGATTGGTAAGTGGTTGAGCATTGCAGACGCTCATGAAACATGGATGGATATTATGAAGATGGGATATGAAGATGCTTCGATTTTGTCACAGGAAACAAATTCTTTGAAAGATTTACCTCTAAACGAGTCTTTTTCCTTGGAAAATGTTCAATTTGACAACAATAAATGGGAGGTTCGAGAAGAAGCCAAGGAAACGCTTGAAATATTGGTATTATTGCTGAAAGAATATAAAGATGTGAGATTACTGATATCTGCGCATACTGATAATGTTGGTAGATTTGAAGATAATTTAATTCTCTCCGAGAAAAGGGCAAATGCAATTTTAGATTACCTCACCAATTCAGGGCTTGATAAAGGACGTCTTGAAGGAATGGGGGTAGGCGAAGCAGAACCTAAAGATACAAATGACACACCAGAAGGCAGGTCCAAGAATCGCCGAGTAGAATTTAAATTAATTACAACTCAAGAAGTTGAAATATTAATGAATGAATAACTGCATGAATTATATTTACTCAATCTTATTACTCTTAATTCCGAGCAATCTATTGTTTGGACAAGCAGTGCCTTCACCAGAAGAAAATATACCGTATCTCGTTACGTTCGGAAGTGAAGGTGATAAATCTTGGGGAGATGATGACTTCTGTCAGGTATTCTTCTTTGTTGTTCCAAAAACTCAAAAAACATCGATCTATTTTCGTGTATACGATCCAGGAACAGGAAGTGTGATTGATGAGAAAAAAGGTGAGTTTAATACAAAGACAAAGTTCAGCGTGTTTGGAGGAACTGGTTGCATTACGAATAAAGATGCACGAGGAACTAATCCAGTAGGGAAGTGGTACAGCGGAAATAACCTTGCGATGAAAACATTCGGAAATGAATACACGAGTAAATGGTACACTTTTGGACCATTCAACCCTACTTCAGGAGAATACTCAAAGAAGTATGGTGGGTATGTATTCAAATTGAGTGCCCGCGGAATTTCTGGTGATGATGGAAATCTATACAAGTACTTCATGAGTACTTCAAGCACTCAAAACAGTGCTGTGGAAGGAGGAAACGCATTTACATTTGAGTATACATTTAGACTGAATGATCAAGCGGGTGAGGTTTCCCATGTTTATCCATACATCGATAGCAACGTTATTTCTGTGAAACAAGCGAATTTTGACTGGGACAATGACGGAGAGATGAAAATTATCACCAATACCCGCCTAAGAATTCCATTAACGAAATCGGGAGATGGAGATTGGAAAATGAGTGAGCACAAAGTACTCAAGACAGAGAAAGAATCAACGTTTGATGTTCAATTTCACAAGAACAAATCTGCACCCGCAAAGAACAATAATGTCAGTTTCTACATAACGAATCAATACGGTGAGTCGCTGCCATTTTTTACGGTGCCAATAGGCGGAATTCCTAAACCAAAGTCCATCATTAGAATAACGAAAAAGAAATAATGCGCTTTCTACTATTTAGTTTCTTTCTACTTTTTTTTGGTTTTAATGGATTTTCACAGAATTTCCGTTTCAATGAATTTGGTATCGAAGATGGGATGGCTCAAAATTTCATCTATTCCATGGATCAAGATGCCAAAGGCTATCTGTGGATAGGTACTGGAGAAGGGCTTTGTCGTTTCGATGGTCAAAATTTTAAAACATTCACAACTAAAGATGGACTTGCTGAAGACCTTGTTACAAGTACGTTCATTGGATCAGACGATATTCTTTGGATTGGTCACAACAGTGGTGAACTTTCGCGGCACGACGATGGAGGGATTACAAGTTTTGGAGACAATAGTAAAGTGATTAGTACGATTAATGGCTTGAGCGTTCAGGGCACAGATGTATTGTTTGTCAGTCAAAATGAGGGATTATTTTCACTTGTTTCTGGAAAGTATGTTAAGATCGGGAAATTTGATGCATCACATTTCTACGCAATTGAACACTTAGATGAATCCAACTTGATTCTTGGAACAGACAAGGGGTTAATTCATTTGATCAAATCAAATAATAAATGGACGAAAGGAAAAAGTTACCTGAAGGATCGGCAAATTAGTTCAATCACCCAAAGTAAACTGAATCGTAATTTATTTGCTGCAACGAAAGACGGGATCCTTTGCCAATTGAAGCTTTCTGGGGATAAGCTAATGATTCGACAGTGGAACGCAGATTATCTGGGGGATACTGAAATTAGGTCAGTAATTCAGGATAATCAAATGAATCTCTGGGTGGGTACCACTAGAAAGGGCTTGATTAAAATTCCAATAACTGCCATCAATGGGAGCGGTGATAACACCGTAATTTACAATACAAAAACAGGATTGAATTCGGATGTCATTCAAACCGTATTTCAGGATCGAGAAGGAAGTGTTTGGATAGGTTCATTTGGTGCTGGACTGAGCTCAATGTCAGATGATTTCTTCACCTTTTACGAATACAAAAATGAAAATCAAGCCAGGAACGTAACGTCCATTTTGATGGATGGCGACTATCGATGGTTTGGAACGAAGACAGGATTGATCCGAACAAATCTAAATGGTACTGGTGAATTGAATATTACCATTCCAAATGGACTTCTAGAATTAACGATAACAGCATTGTACGCAAGAGAGCACAAATTGTACGTTGGAACCAAAAATTCAGGAATGTATGTTGTAGAACAGAACGAAACTACGGCAAAAAAAGTGGAGTGGAACCTCGGGAAATTATGCGATCAAGTAAACCAAATTGATGCAAATGCCGATTTTCTTTGGGTTGCAACTAATGGTGGTCTAGTTTCATTTGATCTCGAAACATACGAAACAGAAGTCTATGGGACAGAGAGTGGCTTAGGCCATAATGCCATTCAAACAGTAATGGTGGACCACCTTGGCGATATTTGGATTGGAACGTATAGTCGATTCGTGTATAAAATCACTGAAATTGGGATTGATCAAATCGAATTGGTGGATGTTGGTCAACTACAGGTGAAATGTATTATTGAAGACCTTGAGTATCACGTTTGGGTTGGAACCGCAGAATCGGGTGTGTTTAAGTTGGTGAAAGGTAAGATTGAACATTTTTCAATGCGCGATGGACTCAACTCGAACTATATTTATTCCCTCAAGAATGACGTTAATAACAACATGTGGGTTGGACATCGAGGTGCTTTGAGCAAGATTCTAGTGAAAGATAATTCCATTACTACGTATGATTATAATTTTGGTATTCAAGGGCAAGTCAATACACGTGCCATGTCACTTGATAGAAACTATGATCTTTGGATAGGGACAGATAATGGAGCAATCCAATACAACGCGGCGAAAGATGTAAATAATGAACTTCCACCAATCATCAGTTTGGTTAAAATTTGGATCGATGATAAAGCGTACGACCCGACAAAAGAGATTCTTTTGCCATATGGAAGTTACCGAATTCAGTTCGAATATATTGGTGTCAGCTTAAAGGATTCTAAAAAGATCACCTACAAGTTTATGCTGAAAGGTCACGACGAGATTTTCTCGGATGCAACAAAGGGAATGACTGCTTCTTACAGTCGTTTATCTGATGGTGAATACACGTTTTATGTGAATGCTTACAATGGACAAGGTGTTGGGAATTCTACTCCTGCGAATATCCGAATTGTCATATCTAAACCATTTTGGAAACAGGTTTGGTTCATTCTGCTCGTGCTTTTAGCGTTCGTAGGAATTATATATGGATTTATTCAATACCGAACATCTCGCCTTCAGAAAGCAAAGGAATTACTTCAGGTACAACTTAAAGAGAAAACGAAGGAAGTAGTTGAAAAGGCAGAAAAAATTCACCTCATAAACAAGGATCTTACGGATAGTATCAATTATGCTGAGCGTATCCAGAAATCGATTTTGCCAAATGTCAATTTACTACATGAAACGCTGCCGAATTCATATTTGTTTTTCCAACCTCGTGATGTCGTTAGTGGCGATTTCTATTTCATTGAACGAATCAACAACAAGTTAATCATTGCATGTGCAGATTGTACTGGACATGGAGTTCCTGGGGCGTTTGTGAGTATGATTGGGTCGGTGACGCTTCGGAATATATATTCCATGGCAAAATTCCAATGGAAAACGCCAGATGAGGTGCTCGAGCAATTGGATGAAGAAGTACAAAACATCTTGCATAGAAAATACCAAGGAATTGAATCTGAACCCGATCTTTTGCAGGCGGATGGAATGGATATTTCTTTATGTGAAATTGACCTCGATACAAATGAAGTATTAATTGCTTCTGCCAAGCGTACAAGTCTGATTCGTAGAAATGGGGAAATTGAGAAACTCAAAGGTGATAACCGGTCTATTGGGGGGCATGATTTAATGAAAACAAAATTCACGCTCAATAGATTCAAGTTGGAAAAAGGAGACGCATTGTACCTGTTTACTGATGGTTTTACCGATCAATTTGGTGGTACGAATGATAAAAAGTTGATGATTTCTGGTGTACTGGAAATGCTCGAAGCGCTTGAAGAAGTGAATCGGGAACATCACTTTCAAGCCATCCGTTCCAATTTCGCTTTGTGGAAATCAACGACTCCTCAAGTTGATGACGTATTGTTTATCGGACTACTCTTTTAGTCCCATTTATACCTGTATTGTATTTGTTTCTTGATGTTTAAGTATATTGTGTACTACACTATCACTAGAAGATCAGTATGCAGACAGATCATATTTTTATAATTGATGATGATAAATTCTTTGCGAAGTACTTTATCAAGAAATTTGAGCTGATCGTTAACGATAAAGTTGAATTTCATCATTTTACTAGTCTGACATCTGTTTTTACTGCAAGTTTAACGATAAAGCCATCATTGATCTTTCTGGACAATTTCTTGAAGGAGGGGAGAGGATTTGAATCGATTCCTGAACTGTGCAAACGATATCCGGAAGCAGAGCTTATTCTGATATCTGCGAGTAAAAGTCAAGAATTAATTGAAAAGGCTCATAAAAATGGAGCTTCTCAATTTATTTTCAAAGATGACCTGCTTATGAAAAACATTTCTGAGCGCTTAACTGAAAGATTGAGCAGATCAAAGAAACGAAAATTCTGGACGAGCTTCTTTAAACCTTAATTACAGATTCAAATCAAGCAGGTAGAGGAGTGATGCAACTGCAGCGGCACCAAGTTCCAATTCTCTCTTGTTTACGTTCTCAAATACGTCGCTAGGGGCATGATGAAAATCAAAATAGCGCTGTGAATCCGGAACAAAACCAAACAATGGAATTTCTGGATAGTATTTTTTTAGTGGTCCAATATCAACTCCACCGTATCCTTTTTCGAAAACATGAAGATCATAATGAGTTAAATCCGATTCAAAAGACTGCAGTAAAGTCACGAATTCATCAGAACCATCACAATGGAATCCGCGTGGAGTAAATCCACCGCGATCACTTTCAATTGCAGCAATTTGCTTTTCGCCCTTTTCTTTCGCAATACTGGCATACGATTGTCCTCCACGATTTCCGTTCTCTTCATTCATGAAGAAGACTAGGCGGAGTGTGTGTTTCGGTTTGTAATTTAAGGTCTTTAAAATGCGTAATGCTTCCAAGCAATGAACAATTCCTGCTCCGTCATCGTGAGCACCTTCTCCTGTGTCCCATGAATCCAAATGTCCTCCAAACGTAATAATCTCATCTGGCTTTTCTGTCCCCGTCATTTCGCCAATTACGTTGTACGACGTTGCGTCAGGATATGATCGGCAGTCCATTTCTAATACAAAACGTGCCTTTCCTTTTTTTAAGATGTCCGATAATTTCTCAGCATCTATTGTGGACAATGCAGCCGCTGGAATGCGTTCAACAGAGTCTACGTAGTGCATTGAACCAGTATGCGGGTGTTCGTCAACTGGAAGTCCCAATGATCGAATTAAGATAGCAGACGCTCCCAGTTTTGATGCTTCAACGGCACCGTTTCCCCGCATTGCATAACAACCTCCGTAAGCGCGAAATGTATTAATCTGTTGCTCATCCATGTGTTGATTGACGAATACAATTTTTCCTTTCACTGAATTTGGATTCGCTTTTTTTAGAGCATCAAGTGTTTTGAATTCAATCACGTCAGCTTCCATAGAACCATTTGTCCCAATTGATCCACCCAGAGCCAACAAGTGAACTTTGAATAATTGTCCATCTTTTGATTTGATCCAACCTGCTTCTTTCGTCCCTCGTTCCCAGTGTGGAACTTGAATTTCTTGCAAGTAAACTTTGTCAAAACCGTATTCTCTCATCTTAGCCTCGCCCCAATAAACAGCCATTTCTGCTTCTGCAGATCCTGAAATTCGAGCTCCAATATCTTTACAGAGACTTCGTAGGTCTTCGTATGCTTCTCCATCTGATAGAGCTGTGTTGTACACAGATCGAATGAAAGTCGAATCGTTTTGTGCCTTAGCAGAGAAGGAAAGAAGTAAAAGGAGGAGAATGCGGTACATGCGTTTAATTTTTTGCTAAGGTAAAGAACTTCGTTTAGATGGAATCACCGCTTGAGATAGTGATGACTAAAAACTGGAAACGCTGGATAGTTGAGATACGCATGCGTCCAGAAAATAATGCAAAAAAAAGAAGCTTGTCAAATTTGACAAGCTTCTTTTATAGAATATAAGTTAAAATCGATTCTTAATCGACTTTTACATTAATTGCGCTTAATCCTTTAGGCGTTTCTTCTACGTCGTAACTTACTTTGTCACCTTCGTTGATCTCATCGATTAATCCATTTACGTGTACAAACACATCTTGGCTACCTTCTTCTGGTGTAATAAATCCAAACCCTTTTGAATTATTGAAAAACTTTACTGTTCCGTTACTCATGATATAAAATATAAATATTAAGTGCTAAATCTACAATTTAATAGCAAGACGAACTACTTTCTTGCTTAAGAGATTCAATTTTAGATGATAATGATTAAATCACTTACCTGAAAAAATCAGTAGGAATAGGGTGTTTGGGCCACTGAGCGTTTCTCATGATTGTGTTCTCATTGTCTATTAAATGAGCGACATATACGTTACAAGCGCAATTATCTCCAATATGAAAAGGGCGAGTCCAATAAAAGCAAAGGTTCTGCCACTTTTTACCATTTTTATTGAGCTCTCTCGAAATTGATTTGGAGCATCTTTATATTCTGTGAGAGCAATTTTCGACTGTTCTAAACTAATTTTAACAAGCATTAGTCCGATAATTGCTGCAGGCATGAGACATAAAATCATACCAATTATCCCTTTATAGAAAATACTAGAATCATTTAAAATTCGATTTTTACCCGTAGAAGTAGTGGCTGCTTTTGTTTCTTTTGGGAACTCTAATAGATCAGAATCAATTATCTCGTGTTCCTGTGGCATAATTTGGATTTTGTTAAAAGTAATATTTTACTGCTCTGCACACCAAAGATCATTGATTGAAATCAAGTGCTGAATCAATAATGTAATGGCAAGAGGAGTTACTGTCTTACTTAATAGATTCAATTTAGGTGATTCTGACATCAGTTTTATACTAAACTCTGTTTGGGGGCTTCAACTTCTCTGGTGAGGCAATAGCAGCAAATATGACCAGCAAAAGTGACGCTAACCCCAATATATTGTGTGCATGAATCCATTCATAAAGCTCCCAGCCTATTAGACTTGCTCCGATAATGGGTGAGAAGGCCATAGACACGATTAAAAGTGCTAGTATGAAGATGAACAACTGAGGACTATTGCCTTGATTCCACTTTACAATGCAATAATACCCTAAATAGATAAGCATCGGGTAGATCATTAAAAAGGCATATTTCTGCTGATGAGGAAAAATTAGAGGGACGATCAAGCAAATGTATGCAAGCGCCCTAATTTCATTAAGGTGATTCCCATTTGTTTTGAAAGGCTTCGAGAGAAAGAATAATGTAAATAGCACTAAGAAAAGACGAATCCCAGTTGTAATCAATAGTAAAGTGTATTCCTTAGAAGTGGCCACCTCATTATGAACATCAGAAAAATTATTCATTTGAGTGTCTGCCATATTTGTTGAGCTTATGGGGTTAATTATATCCCACCATTCATGTAGTAAATACTGATTATACTCAACTCCAATAAACAAGGCTGGTAGTACCAGTAGTATTCCGCTAAACAACAGAACCCACAAAACAGCGCGTAGCTTCATTCTATAAATGAGATAAGGGATAATAACAAGAGGCAATAACTTGATGTTAATTGCGATTGATAAAATCAAACTTCCGCGAATTGGGCGATCATTTTTAATTTGGTGTATCGATTCAAAAATTGCCCATAGTAAAAACATGGTAATCTGAATCATTGAAATATTATAGAGGATAAACGCTATTATAAAGAAAAGCACTAGAATCAACAGCAAAAGTTTTTGGCGCTTCGTGAATTGAGAAAAGTCGAAATATGAAATAATCAATTGTGTTGTTCTCCAAAAGAATGCTCCGGACAACAATAACCAAATAAACCCTATTGCTCTTCCTCCTTCAGAAATTGGAGATAATATGGTGGCAAAAAATGGACTGTAGTAATATTGTAATCCATTATAATTTCCGAATTGATAAATATTTTGCCCTTTTGTAATACGTGCAGCCGCATCTAGACAAACATCAAAATCACCCCCGAGCCATGCCGAATTAGCTGATAACAATAGATAGATTAACCCAATTAGTACGATGCTCCACTTGTTTAAAGTAAAGTTGGGATCTAGTTTTTTCATATCAGTTATCGTAATTTTTGTGTTTCAGCAATAAACATGCGGACCTTGACAAGGTATGATTCCAAATTACTAATTTATCTATTTCAAATGCTATTGGCTTTCATTAATGTGAATTATTGGTGTGTACCTGTGTGGCATTACTGAAAATTGCGAAAGAAAGAGTTCTGTTGCCCAGATGGATAAGCATCAATTGGGGCTTAAATCGAAGCGAAAACTCCATCATTATTTTTTTTTGAAATTCGAATTGCATGGCTTTAATATGTGGAATTACCGAATGTTGAGAAGTCCACCCTTTTATATTGTTTGTCAAAGCGAATGAAACTGGACTTTCCGTCTGAACAATGGAATTGCTTTAAGGACACATATAACAGGATGATATTTGATAATGGGTGATAATTAGTTCTTTTGTCCAATTTTGCCCCACAATTATTGGCCCCTCCGCATTTAGTATCCAGTAATTTGACTGAGACCAACCCCAATCTTGTTCTGGTGTATCTTCTGGCGGTACGGTTTTATTTATTTCGTAATTCTCAAACTCAACTGTCTTTTCTTCTCCATTTGATACTACACAAAACGTATATTTCCCCTTGGGTAAATTAAAGCCAAAATTTCCCAGTGAGTCGCTTTTAGTAACTTCTACTAATACTTTTTCACCATTTTTTTTACAAGCAATAGCTTGCACAGTGCAGTTCGATAATTCAGTAGGGAGAAAATTGTCGGGATGTATTCGTATCCCTCCCTGCGAATAAGATATCTCTTGAACTTTTCCATTGATCTTAAAAAAATCTCCTAAATCATTTTCTGTAGTGAGGATGATCGAGTCACTAAGGGGGATTGTTTTCCCAATGTCATCCAATTTGATTTCATTTTTAGGAGAATTCAGACTACTATTATTTTCAGAAATAGTAGTACTGTGATTAAATATTGAGTCTTGTTCAGTATTAATTTCAGTAAAATTACCCAAGTCGTCATTTAGCTTTTCACGATTACTGTTACAGCTCGTCACAAACAGTGAACAAAAAGATAAGATGAAGAGTGTTTTTTTCATATTCTCGTTTTTTAGCTAAAATCTACTTATAAATAATTCCTATTCAACCTAAATACCTATTCATTAGACAAAAGCTATTTCCAAATCATCAACATTCGTGCCCAATGAATACGACAAATCAAGCTGAAAACTCCATCTTTAAATTATCTTTGTTTAAAATTGGAATTACATGGCTTTAAAATGTGGAATTGTTGGATTACCGAATGTTGGGAAATCCACTCTTTTTAATTGTTTGTCAAACGCAAAAGCGCAATCGGCAAATTACCCTTTCTGTACAATTGAACCGAATGTGGGAACAATCTCAGTACCCGATGTTCGATTGGAAAACCTTGAGAAGCTTGTAAATCCTCAACGCGTTCTGCCAACTACGATGGAAATCGTAGATATCGCCGGATTGGTGAAAGGTGCATCGAAAGGTGAAGGGCTTGGAAATCAATTCTTGGCTAATATTCGTGAAACAGATGCGATTATTCACGTTTTGCGTTGCTTCGATGATGATAATATCATTCACGTAGATGCGAAAATAGATCCAGTGGCCGATAAGGAAATCATTGATATTGAACTTCAGTTGAAAGATTTGGAGACAATTGAAAAGAAAATTAGTGGTTTGTCTCGTGTGATTAAATCTGGCGATAAAGATGCCGTGAAAGAGCATGCACTTGCCATCAAAGCTCACGAAGCACTCGAAGCTGGACTTTCTGTTCGAACAATTGAATTGGAAGAGTCCGAATTGGAGGTGATGAAATCGTTTCAGTTAATTACTGCGAAACCAGTAATGTACTTATGTAATGTAGACGAGGCATCAGTGAAAAATGGAAACGCATACGTGGATGCTGTTCGAGAAGCGGTAAAAGATGAGGAGGCTGAAGTATTAATCATCGGAGCGAAAATTGAAGCAGATATCACAGAATTAGAAGAGTACGAGGAACGTCAAATGTTTATGGAAGAACTTGGTTTGGAAGAATCTGGGGTGACCCGTTTGATTCGTTCAGCATATGCCTTGCTTAAACTGGAAACATATTTCACAGCAGGTGAGAAAGAAGTTCGTGCTTGGACAATCAAGAAAGGAATGACAGCTCCTCAAGCAGCTGGTGTGATTCATACTGATTTCGAAAAAGGATTTATCCGGGCTGAAGTAATGAAATACAACGATTTCATCGAATTTGGAAGTGAACCAGCAGTAAAAGAAGCCGGTAAATTTCGCGTAGAAGGAAAAGAATATGTTGTGGAAGATGGTGATATCATGCACTTCCGCTTCAATGTCTAATTATAAAGAAATAGATTAACTATGAGTCTATCAGTAAACGATCCATCATTGACTTCTTGGGTAGAAGTTTCGAAAGGATCAGATTTTCCAGTCCAAAATTTACCATTTGGAATCATTAAAGTTGGAGACGATCAACCACGAGTAGCTTCTCGAATTGGAGAGTTTGCAATCGATCTAAAGTCGATGTTTGTCCTTGGATACATGGAGAATTTACCATTTTCCTTAGAAGATTTCGATACGGATTCGTTGAACATAATGATGAAGAAAGGAAAGGTCGGAACCCGCAAATTGCGAGAACGAATTTCTAAATTGTTTCAAGCTGGTAGCGAGGACTTACATACTAAACAACACCACGTAGATCAAATCTTGATTTCAATAGATGAGGTGACAATGCTCATGCCGATTGTAATTGGAGATTACACAGATTTTTACTCAAGTGAGCAGCATGCGTACAATGTTGGTTGTCTTTTCAGAGATCCAGAAAACGCATTAATGCCAAACTGGAAACATATTCCTGTTGGATACCACGGTCGTGCAAGTTCAATTATCCCTTCAGGTGTTGATTTTCACCGCCCGAAAGGTCAAAAGAAACCACCGACAGCAGATGTTCCAGTTTTTGGACCGTCAAACTTACTTGATTTTGAATTGGAGACTGCATTTTTTACGTATGAAGGAAAACCTCTTGGAGGATCGATTTCAACAGAAGAAGCAGATGACTATATCTTTGGAATGGCCTTGCTCAATGATTGGAGCGCACGCGATATTCAAGGTTGGGAATACGTGCCATTAGGACCGTTTTTAGGAAAAAGTTTCGCTTCTCACATTTCGTGTTGGATCGTTACTTTGGATGCACTTGAGCCATTCCGTGTTTCAGGACCAGTTCAAGATCCAAAAGTATTACCCTATTTAGAATATTCTGGAGACAAGCACATTGCCATTAATTTGGATGTATTGATCAAGCCAGAAGGAAAGGAAGAAGTTTCTGTTTGTAAATCAAACTACAAACACATGTATTGGAACATGAATCAGCAATTGGCGCATCATTCTGTAAATGGATGTAATATCCGTCTTGGTGATTGCATGGGATCAGGTACGATCAGTGGACCTAATGAAGGTGAGTATGGTTCAATGTTGGAAATTTCGTGGAAAGGAACAAAGCCATTCCCAATGCCTGATGGAACTGAGAGAAAATTCATTCTTGACAACGATACAGTAATCATGAGAGGTTATTGTGAGAAAGATGGAGTGCGAATTGGATTTGGCGAAGTTGCCGCAAAAGTGTTACCTGTTACTTAATTTATAGAACGAATTTGAACGATTTATCCCCAAATGTTGATCTTGAGAAAGAACGAAAGGAAATTCTAAATGCATTTCGTGGTTTACTGCGTACTGTAAAAGATCGAAGTAGGGATGATACGCGCATGATCCGCAAGGCATTTGACGTCGCTGTTGATGCCCACAAAGAAATGCGCCGTAAATCGGGCGAACCTTATATTTATCACCCAATTGCTGTTGCGCGGATTTGTGCAGAAGAAATGGGCTTGGGACCAACTGCCATCATTTGTGCTTTGTTGCACGATACAGTTGAGGATACGCACATTACATTGGAGGACATTGAAGATCTATTCGGACATAGGGTTCGAGTGATTATCGATGGATTGACAAAAATTCCTGAGGTATTCGATGAGAACGCTTCTGTTCAAGCGGAAAATTTCCGTAAGATGGTTCTTACAATTTCGGATGATATTCGAGTAGTGATTATCAAATTGGCGGATCGTTTACACAACATGCGTACATTGGGAAGTATGCGTCCTGACAAGCAGATGAAAATCGCTTCAGAGACAAAATTCTTGTATGCTCCATTGGCACATCGTCTGGGCTTGTACTCTGCAAAGAGCGAATTGGAAGATTTGGCCTTGCGTTATACAGAGCCATCCACTTATTTGGAGATCGACGGAAAATTGAAATCGACCAAGGATGCTCGAAACAGGTTTATCCGAAAATTCGTACTGCCAATTAAGGAGTCGCTTACAAAAGATGGTTACAATTTCGAAATAAAGGCACGAACGAAGTCGATTTCTTCTATTTGGAGGAAAATGACAACCAAAGAGGTTCCTTTTGAAGAAGTTTTTGACCTGTTTGCCATTCGAATAATCATCGATACTCCAATGGAGATGGAGAAACCTGACTGCTGGAGAATTTACAGTATCGTCACGGATTTCTATCAGCCTAGCCCAGATAGATTACGCGATTGGATTTCAACACCGCGTGCCAATGGCTACGAATCCTTGCATACGACAGTTATGTCTGAAACAGGGAAGTGGGTTGAAGTACAAATTCGTTCCAAGAGAATGGATGAAATTGCTGAAAAAGGACTGGCTGCACATTACAAATACAAAGAATCAAAGACAAGCGAAACGAAATTCGATCGTTGGATCACAGAAATTCGTGATTTACTCGCTAATCCCGATGCAAACGCACTCGATTTCATTGAAGAATTCAAATTGAATTTATTCAATGATGAGATTTACATATTTACACCAAAAGGTGATCTTCGTGTACTTCCCACAGGAGCGACAATTTTGGATTTTGCCTACGATATTCACACGCAAATTGGTGATAAATGCATTGGGGCAAAGGTGAACAATCGCCTAGTACCCTTGAGTTATCAATTGCAGAGTGGTGATCAAGTGGACATTATCACGTCATCGAAGCAAAAGCCAAACGAGGAATGGATTCGTTTTGTGGTAACAGCTCGTGCTCGTCAGAAAATCAAATCTTCCTTAAACGAGGAATTGAAGACGATTGCCCTCGATGGAAAAGAAATCTTGGACCGTAAATTCCGTCAGCACAATATTCGTTTCACTTCAGAGAACATTTCAATTTTAGAGAAGTTTTACAAAGTTCCTGGAGCAACGGAATTGTACTTCCGCATCGCGAAAGGGAAAATTGACCTAAAGAAGCTACGGGAAATTGAGAACATTAATGGGCTCTTACAACCGGATAAACCAAAAACGACTCGGAAAAAATCGAAAGAGATTTATTCTAAAGTTGATAAGAAAGAAGACACGATTGTTATTGGAGATGACTTCAAGAACATTGATTATAAGTTGTCACCATGTTGTAATCCAATTCCTGGAGATAAGGTATTTGGTTTTGTAACGATCGGTGAGGGGATCAAAATCCACCGTAACAATTGTCCGAATGCTGAACATCTCATGTCAAAAATGGCCTACAGATGTTTGAAAGCCCAGTGGAAAACAACAGAGATAAAAGAGAATATCGCAGCAATTACTGTTCACGGAATTGATCGAATGGGATTGGTTAATCAGCTTACACAGATTTTATCCAATGAAAACGATGTGAACATGCGATCGATTTCCTTCGAAACAAACGATGGAATTTTTGAAGGAAAAATGACTGTCATGGTTTATGATACAGAGCATTTGAGTAGCCTTATGGCGAAATTCGAACAGGTTGAAGGTGTGCAACGAGTTATACGATCAGTGAAAACTTAAGCTTGACGAAATTCAGTAACTGAACGTAAATTTGAATCAAAAAAGAAAAACACGCCTTCAATTCCTCAAGAACTTCCGAGAAACCGGAGCATTCAAGGAAACTAGCCGAAAAGTAGAAATGGAAATTTGCCAACGAATTCCTACTGATAAGGATATTGTCGTAGTGGAGTTTGGAATGGGACACGGAAATATTACACGTGAAATCTTAGCCAGTATTTCTAAAGGATCAAAGTTGTACGCATTTGAAGTTGTTCCTGAATTTTGCGATCACGTAAACGACTCGATTAAAGACAATCGATTGGTTATCATAAATGATGGAGCTGAGAATTTAAAAAATCACATTTCAGAACCCATTGATTCAGTCATTTCATCGCTTCCATTTTCATTTTTCTCTGAGGAAAAGGGCTCTACGATTATCCAAAATGCCCACGATCTATTGAGCGATCAATCAACCTACAGTCAAGTTTTGCTAACCAAGTTCAATTTCAAGAAGTTTCAAGCCGTTTTTGAAAGCTGTGAGATTATGAATCTTAAAGGTTTTCCCTATGAATATATTTACCACTGTCGGAAGAATCCGAAATAGTTCCCTTCAAATTTTAAGCCTCCAAAATAAAAAAGAGCCAATCCTTTCGAATTGACTCTTCCTGTTTGTCGTTTCGTCTTTATTTTGAATAAACCGTCTTCACTGAAGCATACGATGGTTTCTGCGTAAGTGCATCAATCGTATAATTTTGACCTCCTCCTGGTACATAAGTAGAAGGTTGAATAGGTGCCGTAGTTGAAGTTCCAGCAAATTTATTGATTCCAAAAGTTGCTTCCGTTCCAATTTTCATGGAAGCTTGATCCAAAAATTGGAATACACAACGACCAAGGAAATTACCACTTGGCGTAGTATTGTTCAATTGATCAAGAATGTAGCTCGCTTGTTGAGCTTCATCTGTCGACGGTGTATTTGGTTGAATAGCAGTTCCCATTTCAGAAAAGAAGTAATGCGTATCTGGAAATGCGGCTGGAAAAGTCGTTGCAATATAGTTTGCTAAAAAAGTTCCGTCATTAAAAGGATTCACAGATGCTACAAATCGTGTGCTCCAGAATGTTGTACCCAAACTACTTGCGTTTATTGCAGTTTGAAGTTCTTTAACTTTTACAATTCCGGGTTTATTTGGTTCGCCGAAAGTTCCAAAAGATACAGGTGATGAGATTGGAAGTAATTCACCAGAAGGAATATTTTGTGCGCTTTCCGCATCGAGAATATATTCCATTGCTGTTGCGATATCTGCAGCAGTATATACGTTTTGTAGATCGTATTCGTTTCCAACGCCCCACATTGCAGCTCCACCGTAGCGAGTAGTACCGCCATTATAGACTTCCTTGACCATTGCCGCTATTTGGGTTTTAACCAGTGTACCATTTCCTTTGCTTATTTCACCCAAAAAGTAATTTGAGATTGGAACAAAAACATTGATGTTTTCAGCTCCGCATTTTTCTAAAAATGAAGAATGTGATCGTTGGTGATTGCCCGGTGTACTTCCTGGAGCAGGTGGTACACTCCAATTGTAAAGGTGGATGAAATTAACTCCGATTGCCGCCAAGTTTTTAACATCACCTCGCCCGCTGTTTGCGTCATCCCAAAGAAGTGGGAAGCAAGAATTGGTGAAATCGGTATCGAAGTAATTTGCTGGTGGTGGTGCACTATCATTAGAAGGAGCAGGTGAATAACTCACTCCTTTGATGTTCTTAAGATTAGGAATGTTGTCAATGCAGTGTTTTGTGGACATAATGTAATTTTTTAGAGTAATTAATGGATGTAGAATATTTAACTACAACGAATTTATCTCATTAATTGCTCGAATTACACCGTATAAATACCCGATTATGAACTTAATCCTAATAAAATGAAGAGATCACTATTTTTTTGAAGGTGGAGTGATAAGTTTACTTACTTCCTCATTATCAATCATGTCGACGAATTTCTTCATCTTCTTTTGAATTACCTTGAAGTGATGTTCAGCATCTTCCGAAATAAACGAGAGTGCTTCACCAGGGTTTTCCGCTCGACCTGTTCTACCAATTCGGTGCACAAAGTCCTTTGGAGATCGTGGTAATTCATAATTGATTACGAAAGGAAGAAATTGAATGTCAATTCCTCGGGAAAGTAAATCCGTTGCGACAAGAACTCTCAATCGACCTTTTTTGAAATCTCTAAGAGCTGCCATCCTATCTTTTTGGGTTCTTTTCCCATGAATCGCGTCGGCATCAATGTGATTTTGATTGAGCTTTTGAGCGACCATATTTGCAGAGTGAACAGTTGAGGTGAAAATCAACACTTGATCCATCCTTTTTTCTCGAATCAAGTAACGAAGAAGTGGACCTTTTTGTTCATCTTCAACTGAATAAGCTGTCTGATTAATCAGCTGAATATCGTCCTCCTTTTCCTCGATTTTAATAACCAATGGATCATTCAATAATACGTTTCGTACGTTTTCGATATGAGGGCTTAAAGTGGCCGAAAAGAGGAGGTTTTGTCGTTTTTCAGGTAATAAAGACAGTATTTCGTCCATTTCTTCCTTAAATCCGAGATTTAGCATTTTGTCGGCTTCGTCCAAAACGAGTGTGCTAACTGCCGATAATTCAACTGAATTTGATTCTACTAAATCAAGTAATCTTCCTGGAGTGGCAACCAAAATACTCACGTCTCTAAGGCCGTACATTTGGCTGTCAGCAGCAACACCTCCGTAAATAGCCATGGTTTTACATCGGTAGGGCATAACGTCAGCAAATTTCGTAAAAACATCCGCGACTTGAATGGCTAACTCTCTTGTTGGAACTAATACCAAAGTACTTACGTGTAGGTCAGATGGCGTTTCAATACCGTCAAGGTTCACTAGAATCGGAAGTACGTAGCTCGCTGTTTTTCCTGATCCAGTTTGAGCAATTCCAAGGATGTCCTTTTTTGCGAGCACAGCAGGAATAGCCATTTCTTGAATCGGGTAGGGCTTAGCATAATTTTCAGCCTCAAGCGCTTTGAGTAAATATTTGGGAAGTTCTAAAGAAGAAAATGACATAGTACAGTGTAAGAATTGCACAAAGGTAGTAGGAAATGGAAGTTAATTGATTGAATTCGAATTAATGTAGTTCCATTTGACCTTAAATTAATAATGGAACGCAAAAAAGCCCCAACTTTCGTCAAGGCCTTATATTTTGTCCATAATTTGAAAAATTCAAATTAGTCTCTTACTGCAAATTTCCCTTCAACTGACAGGTTAGAAATGGTGAAAGTTCCTCCTTCTGCTGTAGAACCGGTTGCAGTGTCCATAACAAAGAAATAACCATCCTTTCCTGAAAGAGTTGCTTTAGCAACATTGCTGTTATTTGAATTTGTCACTTCTACATTCACGCTATTTCCATTTGTTGTAAACTTAGCAACGATTGACCCTTTCCATGACGCTTCAGTATCAAATATTTGAACTTGATGAGTTCCTGGGGCTCCTGCAAAATTTGTGTTCAAGCCATTACTAGGTCCAAATTTACTTTCGATAAAATCAACCTCGAGCGTATTCTTCCATGGCTTACTATAAATCCAAAATGCAAGCCAAGCTATTCCTGTTTCTGGTGCATGGCAATTATCGCTGATCTCAAAGTCAAAGCTGATTTGAGTAACACCACCGTCACCAAGACTGAACATGGCTTCATCTGCTGTACTGACTGTTCGGCAATCATTGCCAACAATCATGGTCATACTAGTGTCGTTATATGAAAAGTAAGATGCAGCATCTGTGTTACATGTTCCTCCACTTTGAATACATCCTGCAGTTCCATTTTCTCCACATTGAGAAGCCGTAAATAGACCTCCAAATGATTTTATAATTCCCATTTTGTTTAGTTTAATTATCGTAGAAGTAGTTCTCGATTCCAAAATGGAAAATTAGATAGATTGTTGGGCATTGTTTTAGGTACTTATACCTGATTAGAAGCTTTCCTTCCTCTTAACCATGAAATGATCAAATAAATAGATAGAATAATTAAAGTTGAACCTAATGCGTAAGGGATAAAAGACTTTTCAAGATTGTTCCCTTTTAGGTCTGTTATTGGACAGGCTAGCACAATAATCCCCATTAGCATAGTAAATAGTGCAAACCCAATTTTTGATGATATGTCACCGAAAAAAAAGGCAGCAATAGCGCAAAGAATTTCCTTTAGTATTGAAGGTCTACGTTTTGCGTTCATTCGCTTGAATAGTTACCCAATTCTAAAATAATAAGTCAGATTACTTCGCTTTACCAATCTCTATCTTGAATGCTTGTTCATTGAACGCGTTGGCGTCAATTCCATCAGAGAAGTAGCGAATGTTTCCATTCCAGAGGTAAACAACACCAGGCGTATCTTTCGTCATTCCAAGAATTTCCCAGAAGCTAACTACATCCGCAATTTGATGCGAGTATTGTGCACCAGCATAGGTAAAGAACTTTGGAATATCTTCAGGAGCTTCATCCATAAAGATGATATAGATCTTCGGGAAGTTTGGATCTTCCTTACGCATTTGCGTTAGTATTTTAGCCGTTTCCATACAATGTTCACAGCCTGGAGCAAATAGGCAAAGGATTTTCTTTCCTTCATCTAGTTTGATTGATGCTGGAACGTACTTACTAAATTTGGAAGTGACTTTCTTTGGTGAAGTATCCTTTGGTGGTTCTGGGATAACAGGTTCCTTTGGATTCTGAACCACGGTAGATTGTGTATCTATGTCAGCAGAATCAACGATGTCAAGAACAATCGTATTCGTTGTATCTTCAAATGGTTCGTCTTCGATGATTACCACTGGTCCAGTAGTATTGTTATTTGCACCAGAAATTCCTTTTTGAATAGGCGAAATCATGAATAAGGCCAATGCCGGAACTGCATAGATTAATGCTAAAAGCGGGAAGTTATGAGGTGATACATCTTTCGGAAGCATTCGCATCAGCCAAACAAGTAATCCAATTGTGATAATGTTTTTAATCAAAGCCTCAGTAGGTGTCATTTCAATTAGTGTACCGAAGCAACCACAATTTCCTCCTGCACCCGTTGCAATGCTATAACCAAGATGGATACAGAATACCGCTAGAAGCGCGATTGTTCCAGGAATGACTATCCTCTTCAGGAAATTAGGTTGAAGAATTGCAATTCCTAGTGCAAATTCAAGTGCAACTAATAAACGTGAGAAAAATGGTGCAACATCATGCGAAAATCCGAGTGGGTATAATTGCTTCACTTCAAGTGTTCCAAGTCCAAAATTTGCCGTTGGATATAGCTTTGAATAGGCCGAAAAAAGGAATAATATGGCAACTATTATACGAATAGTCCAAGGTAGATATGGTCGAATATTCTTCATAAGTATACTTTAAGTCCGTTAAAATAATTCAAATTATTCAGTTGGGAGATGGATGTGCAATGAATAGGAAATATTTAACACGGAAGTATTATTCCTCCGTATCAGAAACTGGAATTTTGTTCGTCATTTCATCCAACAATTCGACATCGGGTTCAATAACTTCCAGCACCGGTTTTTCTTTCAATAAATCTTCCCAACTTCTTGGGCGAAGTGCATCTTTCCATTCAAATCCTTGGATAAACTGCTCCTCTTCATTAATCTGATCGATCGGGTAAAAGACGCCATCAGGTTCATCTAAATACGTTATCCCACTTACTTCGTTACTGTCAATGTCAATGCGTAATGAGCTAGAATACAATCGATTCATGCCCATTCGTTCTTTTACTATTGTTGAGTCCGTTTTGGTTTCTTCCTCGGGATAAAAAATAGTAATCGCGTTACCATTCACATAGGTTCTGTAGAGATCATTGTCTCGGAAATAGGCAATGATTTCCTTTCCTCCAATTTGATTGAAGAGCTTTTTATCATCAACGGACATGATGACCGAGCCTTTGTTCTTTATAAGGACTTTGTGTAGAATTGAATCGCTCAATTGCAATTCCATGGAGTCACCTTTTAATTCTACACCATTCGACCATACAATTGGGTCGTGGAATAATTCCATTTTATCCTCATTTGGCGTATACGAAATACTGTCTGCCCGACATTGAAACTTCGTTGAATAAATGGATGCGTTTCTATAAGCGCGCATGTATTCGACACTATCTTCTTTAAATGAATAAAGTGTATCAGCATGAACGTACATCGTGTCGTCGTCCAATTCTTTGATTGCGAGAGCATGTCCTGTGAGAAGCGAGTAGTGGAGACTATCAGAAATATAGGCGTAATCACCTTTGAAAGACATTTTTTGCGTCGAATCGCTGTAGAAAACATTTCCTCGCCCAATTGAAGTTCCTTCTTTTGGAAGATAAATCAGCGTATCTCCTCTGATCAAATCTTTCTCGCGACGGATTTCGGCATTTATGCGAAGCATTCCTTCCTCTGTTTCTGTGTTGTACCAACCCGATTCACAATATATTTTGGTCCCTTTAGTATCGATGTTTGTCGGGCCGTAGAAATATGTTTTTTTCTCACTGTATCGATAACGAAGCGTATCAGTGGTCATTTTAACATCTGGACTCCGATAAATGACATTATTACTGAAAAAGAAGTTTTTTGATTCAGGATGAAAATATCCAACCTGACTTGTAAGAACTTCTTGAGAGAGTATACTTTCTACTCGGCCACCATGCTTGTAAACTGCTTGACTGGCTCGCGTGTCATATTCTAGTGTATCTGTGGTGAGTTTGTATTCGTTATCTCTTACGCGAACATTTCCCCAAAGCTTCGCTTTTCCAGTTTTGCCATTGTACAGTAAAGAATCGCAAAATAGGTTGAGGGTATCTCGTTTATTGATGTGCACTCTTCCGTATGCTTTGACAATTTGCTTTTTTTCAAAGTAATGAGCTGAATCGCAATACATTTTATTTCCTTGGTAAAGGAAGTTGACATTACCTATGAGTCGTAGTTTTTCGGAGTTATCATCCAAGATCATTTTTTTTGCACCAGGAAGCAGCTCAAGTATACTTTGAGATAAACATTGCGTTGGAAGCAAAAAAAGTGCGCATCCGAGGAGCGCACTTTTCACTATATGTTTTAGTGTAATCAAGCGAGCACTTTATTACTTAATGTTTGTGTTCTATCCGGTCCAACCGAAACTACCGTAATTGGTACTTCCAATTTTTGTTCCAAATACTGAACATAGTTTTTCAATTCAATTGGAGCGTCGTCGAACGAGTTTAGTTTCGTTGTGTCACAATTCCATCCTTTGATTTCTTCGTAAACAGGAACAAGTTCTCCATCAGTAACGTCGTACGGGAAGTAATCGTATCGTTCGCCATCAATTAAATAATGTGTACAAACGCTAATTGTATCAAATGCATCGAGAACATCTGCTTTCATCATTGAAAGTTCAGAAACTCCGTTGATCATGATTGCATATTTCAATTGAGGGATATCAACCCAACCGCATCTTCTTGGTCGACCTGTTGTCGCTCCAAATTCGCTTCCTTCCTTACGGATTCGTTCACCAACTTCATTGTCTAGCTCAGTAGGGAATGGTCCACTACCAACGCGCGTACAGTATGCTTTGAAAATTCCGATTACCTCACCAATTTTTGTTGGAGCAATACCTAAACCTGTACATGTTCCAGCAGTAACTGTATTCGAAGAGGTAACAAAAGGATAGGTTCCGAAATCAATATCAAGCATTGTTCCTTGAGCACCTTCAGCTAAAATTTTCTTTCCAGCTTTCAATGCATCGTTGAGGAATTGCTCACTATCGATTGCCTTCAATTCTTTCAATTCAGAAATCGCTTGAAGCCAAGGACCTTCTAATTCAGATAAATTGTATTCGAAATCTGGGAAGCGTTTCAACATGTCCTTATGCTTATTAACCAAGGCAGTGTATTTTGCTTCGAAGTTTGGCGAGAAGATATCTCCTACACGCAATCCATTTCGACCCGTTTTGTCCATGTATGTTGGACCGATTCCCTTCAATGTAGAACCAATTTTATCTTTTCCTTTTGCAGCTTCAGATGCAGCATCTAAAATTCTGTGAGTAGGAAGAATAAGATGGGCTTTCTTAGAGATGACCAACCGCGATTTAAAATCGATGTTGTATGGAGCCAATTTCTCCAATTCAGCTTTAAAAATAACAGGATCAATCACGACACCATTTCCGATTACGTTCAGTACTCCCTCACGGAAAATACCAGAAGGAATCGTGTGAAGGACATGTTTTATCCCTTCAAATTCAAGTGTGTGACCTGCATTTGGTCCACCTTGAAAACGTGCGATGATGTCATATTTTGGCGTCAAAACGTCAACAATCTTTCCTTTGCCTTCGTCACCCCATTGTAAACCAAGTAAAACGTCTACTTTCATTTCGTTGTATTAAAAAATTCAATCCCAGCTGCTTCGTTTTCGCAGATGGTATATACTTCTGTTAGTTTTGCTATTTCAAAGATCTTCTTCACATTTCCAAAGATGTTTGTGAGAACTAAATCGCCCCCCATTATTCTCGATTTGGTGAGTGTGCGCATGAAGAATCCAATTCCAGATGAATTCGTATGCGTCAAACCTGTTAGGTTGAAGACGATCCGGTAGTAATTCTGATTTAAATGATCGAAAACGTCTCGTTCGAAATCGAGGTAGTCTTCATCAGTTGTTATTTTCCCATTGAAGGTATAAACGATAACTGGGTCGTGTATGGTTATGTCGTAGGTTAAACTCACTTTTTCTCAATTTTTTCGTCCGATTGTTTTTCTTTTTTCACACCATAAAAATAGAGCGAGTGGTGCTGGATTTCAATTCCGAAAATATCTTCAATCGTGGATTTAATGTTTTGAATGCGAGGGTCACAGAACTCAATAAGCTCACCTGTATCAGTCAATATCACGTGATCGTGCTGCTTAGAGCCGTGTGATTTTTCAAATTGAGCGATGTTCTTTCCAAATTGGTGCTTACGAACGAGATTACACGCAAGTAATAGTTCAATCGTATTATATAAGGTAGCACGAGAAACGCGGTAGTTTTGATTTTTCATCTCCACGTACAGCGATTCGATATCGAAATGTCCTGTATAATTGTAGATTTCCGCGAGTATGGCAAAGCGTTCGGGTGTTTTCCGGTGCCCATTTTTCTCAAGGTAAGCTGAGAAAATGTCCTTAACGGTACTTTGTAACTCTTCCTGAAGCATTCACTTTAGTTAAGCAGCAAATTTAGTGAATATTGATCGGTTGAATACAATAATTCTCTTGATGAATTAAGGTAGTTATTCACAATTGAAATAGTTATTCACTTAAAGTAAACGCTATGGCTTGTATTCGATTGTAGAAAGTCCACCAATAATCACCGTAAAAACAAGGCCTCTGGCTCTGTTCTCAGGAAGATTTAGGATATTGTTTCCTTTTTTCACTTTCCAATATGATTTCGAAATATCGTAGTTGTATTCTGCTCGAAAGCCAATCGCGAATTTGTTGATTTTGAATCGGGCCTCTAGTAATACCTTTGGAGAGAAGAAGGGATTCTTGTAAACCGAAGTTTCGAAGTTTTGTGCATCATCGAAATATTTGACTTTCATCAATCCTGTATTAAAACCCAAGGCTGGAATTAAATCAAACCAATCTGTACTCGGAAAGAGATCTTTCCCCATGTCGTAGCCAAAACTTACTCCTGTGAAAGCTAATTTGTAATCCTGCAAGGATTTTCCAAAAGGACCAAATACTTGGATGTCAAGGTGTGTATCTAATGCCCGTTCACGGTCAAGCTTGTCACCCCTTCCTTCGTCGGAAAAATAGGGGGTGATAATACTTATGCCAAATGAGTTCAAATATTGACCATTGAAGCGATCGGGAAGAACTTGATTTAACACGGTGCGTGTTTCCTCGAAATCAAATTGATGAATACTGGAGGTCGCTACTATCCCAACATGATTGGAAAACCACATCTTTCTTGTTTTTTGTGGATTGGAGTTTACTTGGCCATTAGCGTTTGGCAAGAATAGAACAGAAAAGAGTAGTGGGAGTAGATGGAAGATTGCTTTCATGATTCCAAAGTAGAGAATAATAGCAATCATCGTTGTTAAATATATGTGAATTAACAAGCTATGAGCTAAAGTTCTTAATCATCACAAGTGTTTCAAGTATAGAAATTAAGTCAGATATTGTATACTTGATTCTCAGTGGATGTTTAGAAAAGGTTAAATAAAAAAAGCCACCTCAAAGAGATGGCTTCAAAATTTATGTAATAGGTTCTAATTAAAGAACTTGTTCTAATATTTCTTGACGAGAAATACCTGCTTTCACTTTTTCTAAAATGATTGGATATTTTTCATTGATTTTATCATCAGTAAAACCTAAAGCTGTTCCGTATTTTGAAACTAATTTTTCTTCAATAGGATCTATTTTACCATCTGCGAAAATCATTTTCACGAATTGAATAAAACGCTCGTAACGCTCTTCACGAGATACTGGTGGAATCATAGGATATTCATTCGAATGCTCAATGATTTCTTTTACTTGCTCAGAAGTCAATCCAAGACGCGTAGCAATTCGTGTTAACAAGTTAAGCTCAGCAGCATCCACTTTCCCGTCAACACGAGCTAGCATTACTAAGTTGTTAAAGTATCCTTTGTCGGCGCGTTTTTCACCTGATTCAAATAATTGTGCGATTGTTCCCATCCTTGTGCTTAAATTTCGTGGCAAAGATACTATTTTCGTTTGCCTTGTTTCGATAATTAGATATTATTTTCAATATAGTGGATCAATGAATGAATGACCTTTATATGTATCTCTTGAGCGCGATCAGCATATTCTGATTTTGGTGCGCGAATTTCAACATCACATAGCGAAGCCATTTCACCACCAGATTTCCCTGTTAAACCAACTACTTTCATTCCTTTCTTCTTCGCGACCTTAATTGCATTCAGTACGTTTTTCGAATTGCCGCTAGTCGATATTCCAAGAAGGACATCATTTTCATTGCCTGTTCCTTCAACATACCGAGAGAAAATTTGATCGAATCCATAATCGTTTCCGACACATGTAATGTGACTTGGGTCTGAAATTGAAATGGCGGCTATTGATGGACGGTCATCTCTAAACCTTCCCGTGAGTTCTTCGGCAAAATGCATTGCATCACACATGGAACCACCATTACCACAACTGATGATTTTACCACCATTTTTTATCGCAGTTACCATGATCTCACCAGCGTTCACGATTTTTTGAATATTTTCGGGAGTGTTAAATATTTGCAAAATTTCTGCTGCTTGAGAAAATTGGTCTGTTATTTGTTTTTCACTCATTGAAAAAAGATTTTCGTCAAAAATACGAATTCTTAAATGCAGGAGAGAAAATATTGAATCAATCTTGCTATATTTGGAAACCAGAGCTTAGCTCGCAAACAACAAACTATGAAAAAAAGTTTACTGCTCATTCTTACTGTCTTCATTACGATGGCTGCACAATCTCAAGATTGCTTTACACGTTTGAGGAAAGCATTCGATAATCGTGGAGCTTATGCTGTTTCAGATGAAATGCACAGAAATGTAATTCTTACCTTTTTTGAAGATGGAGGTACTTCTTTTTGTATTTCAGGAAAAGCCCGTGTAGAAAATGGATTAATTCAATCAGTTTTTAGACAATATGAAGATGATACATATGAGTTAATGGAGAAGAAATTCTACAGCGCTTCGAAACAAGCACCGGTTATTGTGAATGGAATTACTGAAATGATTTACAATACAGACGGAGAAAAATTCAAGATTGTATTTATTGAAGCTTTGAAACCAAAGCAGAAATCGTACAAAGAAATTAGTCTTCCTGACGATTTATAGGAAGTCAATAGACAATACATAAGTCCCGTCCGTGATGATTCCATAGAGAATATCAGGTCGGGACTTTTTTTGTGCATATTTCCGAATGTTCATTAGCTTTGTTGGATGAACGATTGGAAAGATAAAGTCGTCTGGGTGACAGGAGCGTCCTCCGGAATTGGTGCTGAAATTGCAAAACAAGCTGCAAGCGCTGGGGCTAAGGTGATTCTTTCAGCGCGAAATGAAGCGAAACTCCAAGAAGTTCAAGAATCCCTAAAAAATTCTGAAAATCATTTAGTGCTTCCCCTTGATTTGAGTGAATCTGAGAATTTCTCTTCGCTAGTTGATGTTGTTATTTCAAAATACAACCGCATTGATGTGCTCGTAAATAATGGTGGTCTTTCCCAACGTTCTGAAGTTCATGAAACTCCAATGGAGGTTGATCGAAGAATTATGGAAGTAAATTATTTCGGAAATGTAGCGCTAACAAAATTGGTGCTTCAAGTATTCAGAAAACAAAAATCAGGTCAGTTCATTGTCATTTCAAGCATTGCTGGGAAGTTTGGTTTCTTCCTGAGAAGTGCATATAGTGCTTCAAAGCATGCTCTTCATGGTTTTTATGAAAGTTTGATGTTGGAGGAGGAGAAGAACAATATCAAGGTGTTAATTGCCTGTCCAGGGAAAATTAATACAGAAATTTCGATCAATGCCTTAAATTCTGAAGGGAAAACGCACGGTGTGATGGATCACAATCAAGAAACGGGAATGCCTGTGGATGAATGTGTACGTCAACTATTTGATGCGGTAAAGAAAGAGAAGAAGGAAGTGTTGATTGGAAACAAGGAAATCAAAGCTGTAACCTTGAAACGATTTGCGCCACGTCTTTTTTGGAAAATCATCAGGAAGCAAAGCGCGACTTAAGACAATCATTGTTGCCCGATTTATTCAATCAGTAGGAGGGATACCTATTTCCCTTGTGAAGATTCGAGAGAAGTAGACTGAACCGCAGAGCCCAAGTCAAACTCAATTCCTAGAACGTTCAAATCCCCTCATCCAGTGGTTTCTTTGCTTCAGATTAGCGCCGAGTCATGATGAATTCAGTGACATTTTATTCGTAAGTGTGTTCCTTTTCGTGCAATCTTCATCTCATTAGTTTACCTTCTTTTCAAAAAAAAGTAAGATAAAATCAATATAGTTAGGAATCCTTACTATATTTGTATCGGCAATATTGCCGAATACACCTAAAACATATAATCATGAGTAAATCAATTTTTTACCACGCCGGTTGCCCAGTTTGCATAAGTGCAGAACAGGATCTTTTGAACTTAATTGACCCGTCAAATGTGGAAGTGGTAAACTTTGCCGATGGAAAGTCTCGAATCGAAGAAGCTGAGAAGGCAGGAGTTAAATCTGTACCAGCACTAGTAACTCCAAATGGAAATGTGTTACACATTAATTTCGGAGCTTCTATGGCAGATGTGAAGGGATAGCCCTTTGCTTTAAGTAATGTAGTTAGGACTCCTTTCAATGTGGGTCCTGACTAGATTAAATTAGAAATAATTAGAAAAATAAAAACAATGAGAACACTTTTAATAATTACCGCAATTTTCACGGGGTTTGTAGCGATGGCCCAGGATTTTGACATTACAGATGTACATGTTAAAAAGAACAGTGAATTGAATCAACTAATCTTCACAATTGAAGTCGCAGGAAATGCGGGAGATTCTATTCCCACAGCAGTAGGGAGCCTTGACGGTGCACCTGTTCTAGCTTATGTTTTCCCGACAACGCTTAATTCTGAAGATGTTGGTTTTGATGCTACCACAGGAATTGTAGCATTGGCTTTAACATCACATCCTGATTTTGATGATACTCCACTTTGGGATGARAACATGGACATGGATTATGCCAATGATGGAGTTGTYTGGCATGCGCACTGGGTACTTTTGGTAAATGACGCTAGYGTACCWGGWGGGTTATCAGTAAAAGCTACAACAGCAACTAGTGTACTGCCACCAACAAACCCWGGAATGCCWATGTACATGGATAGTCCAGGGTTTCARGTYGTGTGGTCAGGAAGTACAATATCTTGTGCTGTACCGTTATATAGAATGAATAACCAGGATAACTTTAATTATGATGGTGTAACGGCCTTAATGAATGTCAATACTTCTGATCCGTCATTACCACTGTTGGGAGTTTACGAGGCTTATTCTGTTGCTTCAGGGAACTTATCTCTTCCATATACAATTGGAAATTATAGTTGCGACACGCTGTTTATCGATATTTCGTCTACGAGTGGAATCGGATTGATTAACCCAGAAACAATTACGATCTATCCGAATCCGACATCAACTGAAGTTCATTTGGACATGAGTGCAGCATTTAGTTTGGGAACCTATGAAGTCCAAATCTTTAGCTTGGGAGGATCACTTGTATATCAAGGAGTGATTAACTCATCTAACATGACCATTCCAGTAACGAGTATTGGTTCTAATGGAACATATATCTTGAATATCGTTGAAACTGGTTCGGGTGAAATTAGAGGGACAAAGAAATTGGTTTTAAACTAGAATCCCTTTCTACTATGGATTGCAGATGTGAATGGATAATTTGCTTCAAGTAATTAGGATTACTAACTTTACCTGTCAAAGGCAAATCTTTGGCAGGTAATTTTTTATATGAAAGAGAGTGCATTCAATACTGAGTTTCAGCAAGAAAGTGTTACAAGTAAAATTGTAGTTGGCCTTGAGCGAATATCTGAAGTTTTCAGAGTGTTATTATGGGAACACGCCAAAAAGATTGGTTTAAGTCCAATACAAATCCAGATCCTTATTTTCATAGCGTATCATAAAAAGAACCTTTGTACAGTTAGTTATTTGGCAATGGAATTTAACCTAACTAAACCAACGATTAGCGACGCCATTCGAATTTTAGATAAAAAGGGCTACATCTTAAAGGATTATTCATCAGATGATAGTCGTAGTTATTTAATCCTATTATCGGAATCAGGAAAGAAAATGGTTGCCACTACTGAAACGTTTACGAACCCGATAGGGGATGAATTAAATACTATTGCAGAACCGGATTTAGAGAATTTATTCAAAACCTTGAGTGAATTAATTTTTAAGCTAAACAGAAACGGCCTTCTAACAATTCAACGAACCTGTTACGGGTGTAAATTCTACGATAAATCTGGTCCCGAGGATTACTGCAAATTAATGGAGAAGAAACTGTTGAGTACTGACATTCGGTTGGACTGTCCTGAGTTTGAAAAGAAGGTTTTAGGCGATGACGTATAAAAAAAAAGTCTAGCAAATTTGCTAGACTAAATTTTATTAGGAGATGAGTTTTCTTACCATTTAAACAATGGTCGATCGTTCATCATCGAATTAACTTTTGCTCGAACCTTTGAAATAACTTCCTTGTTTTCGATATCCGAAAGTACTTCGTCCATGAAACCAACAATTACAGGAATTTCCTCCGCTGAAACTCCACGTGAAGTAATAGCAGAAGTCCCTAAACGAATTCCAGATGTCACAAATGGTGATTCAGTATCAAATGGCACCATGTTTTTATTTACAGTGATATCCGCTAAAACAAGTGTGTTTTCTGCATCTTTTCCAGTAACTCCTTTTGATCGAAGGTCAATCAACATTGAGTGATTATCTGTTCCTCCAGAAATAACTGCATATCCACGTTTTACAAATTCGTCAGCCATAATGCGCGCATTGACTAAAACTTGTTTCATGTAAACCTTGTAGTTGTCCGTCAAAGCTTCTCCAAATGCAACGGCTTTTGCAGCAATTACATGTTCTAAAGGTCCACCTTGAGTTCCTGGGAATACAGCTGCGTCCAATAAGGCTGCCATTGATTTAGGATTACCGTTCTTCCATTTTAATCCAAACGGATTGGGGAAGTTTTTCCCCATCATGATAACACCTCCACGAGGCCCGCGTAATGTTTTGTGCGTCGTTGTTGTAACGATGTGACAGTGATCTAATGGATTATTCAACATTCCAGTAGCAATTAATCCTGCCGGGTGCGAAATATCGGCTAAAACCAAAGCGCCAATTTCATCGGCTACTTTACGAATTCGTTCATAATCCCAATCACGACTGTAGGCCGAAGCACCACAAATGATCAATTTTGGTTTTTCTTCTCGAGCTTTAGCTTCCAAAGCGTCGTAATCTACTTGACCAGTTTCTTTACTTACTCCATAAAAATGAGGTTCGTAGTATTTTCCTGAAATATTTACTGGAGAACCATGTGACAAATGTCCACCATGAGAAAGATCAAATCCTAAAATTTTATCCCCAGGTTGAAGACACGCTAAAAATACTGCTGTGTTTGCTTGAGCTCCAGAGTGAGGTTGAACATTTGCCCATTCTGCACCAAATAATTCCTTCAAACGATCGATTGCTAATTGCTCAACTTTATCGACTACTTCACAACCACCGTAATAGCGTTTTCCAGGAAGACCTTCAGCGTATTTGTTTGTTAGAACACTTCCCATGGCATTCATAACATCATCACTCACAAAATTTTCAGAAGCGATTAACTCGATTCCGTTCAATTGTCTTTGTTTTTCGTCTTCAATTAAATCAAAGATCACTTTATCTCTTGACATGATTCACTTATAATTTCGTTGGTAAATTTTATCTAATCCTTCTGACAATGTAGTATCAGGTTTGTATTTAGTCAGTTCTTTTAATTTTTTGGAGCTTCCAACACGTCGTTCAACTTCATAGTCATAACGCTTTTTTGGAGCATCAATGAATATTACCTTAGAAGTGGATTTTGTGATTGCCTTAATCTTATCAGCAACATCAATGATGCACCATTCTGCTTCATTTGCAATGTTAATGATATGACATCCTTTAAGATCCATTAATCGAACACAAGCTTCAATAGTATCATCGATAAAAGTGAAGTCTCTTGTCTGTTTACCTGATCCAAAAACGGTGATGTCTTTTCCTTCCAAAGCTTGTTCGAAAAATAGTGGAATCACCATTCGATTGTCTTGGTTCCATCCATAAACATTGAAGAAGCGTAAAGAAACAACGTTGAGTCCTTTTTCAGCATGGTGCGAAGCCAAATAAATCTCGTTGTAACGCTTGGCCATAGCATATGACGTGCGTGGATCAACTAAAACTTCCTCAGTAAGCGCTGATTCAATGGCTGAATGACCATAAATCCCACTCGTGGAGGCGTACATGATTTTTTTAATATTGTTGACTTCAGCAGCGTTCACAACGTTCCGTGTTCCTATCACTTCAACATCCATCGTTTCGACGGGATTGTCAGCTACAATGTCAACTCCAAGAACAGCCGCGAAGTGAAAGATTAAATCACATCCTGTAGATGCATCAAGAACAGTATCGTAATCTCGAACATCTCCTTTGATAAACTTTATTTTGGAAAAAGTCTCCTTGTCTAATTTATTTCCTCTAAGTAAGGAATCGAGGACAACAACATCGTGTCCATCATCAGCTAATCGCTTAGATAAATTACTTCCAATAAATCCTGCACCTCCTGTGATTAATATTTTCATTCGCGTAGATTTCGTACAAATATCGACATTAATTTTCGAATACTTTACGCATTCCTGTCGACTAAAGTCGTTTGATTATGAAGAGTGGGTGTGTGAGTGATTTGATGTCCTCACGATAAATTCCCTCTCTTGTAAATTGGTCGCGTCGAACGTGTCCACTTGCATGAATAATCCCACCATTTCTGTCGAGGATTCCAACATGTGTGACTTTTCCAGTATTATTCTTAAAGTATGCCAAATCGCCAGCCTGTAAGTCATCAAAATCGATTTCTTGACCATGTTCAACTTGTTCGAAGCAATCACGTGGTAAGTTCCAACCGAAAAACCGGTAAATAATTTGTGTGATCCCAGAACAATCGATTCCAAAGGGGGATTTTCCTCCCCAGAGATAAGGTGTATTTAAATAGTCTTCGGCAAAATCAACAATTGATTCTAAGTTAGTCGAAGTTGTTGATTCCAAAACAAATTGCGATGAGCCAATTGAAAAGTTCGTTTCGTTTTCTGGAAGGAACGATCCACGACAGATTCGTTGTTTTCCCCAAGGAGTTGTTAGGGTTATTTCTCGATCTTTCAAATAGGAGAGTCCTTCGCTCCAACGTCGTGCTTCTTTTGGGCTTAGATATGATACATGTTTGTGATCAATGTAACCTTCATATCCATCAGAAATTGACCTGATTTTTGCCCAAGGCGCATCTAAGGAATGAACCTCAACCAATTCTCCGAAAAGTAGTTGTGTAATTATTTCTGATCCATCATCCGCTGCCAGACGAACAGGAGCAATACTTACAAAGCAATAAGCGTCTTTGATTTCCATTATCTGTTCGGGAAATTCTTGTGTTTCTTCAAGTTGAGGATCTGATGCATGTGTCGTTCGTTGTGATATACGATGAATAACAAAGCATCACCTAAACGAAGGCGAACAATTTTTGAAATAGAGATCGGAATTTTCACTTTACGCGCATTCACTTCAGCAGAAGATTCAATAATTAGGAGAAGTTCTTGCTGTTGTGTAAGGAAATCCTTTACCTCAGTTCCTTGAACCAATGTTGGATCAACTGAAGGATTGTGCCCTTTTGGAGCTTTAAATTTCCGTTTTACGTTATTTAGTCGACCTAGTTTCATTGATTTCCATGCAGATCTCCCAAGCGGAGAACTCATGAAATCTTCTTTGGCAGTTCTAAAGCGAGTCGTTTCTATTTTCTTCTGAATAGTTGGGTGATAATAACGTGAATAAGAATTCAAATGTGCTATCACTTCAGCGATTGACCAGATTCCAGGGTTTGGACGCCAGTTCAGTTGTTTTTCGGACAATTTTGACATCCAACTTGTTGCTTGTTGGAGGTTATTATTTGTGATTTCCGAAAGTGTCGATCTTAATTCTAGTGTAGTCATCATAGTACGACCTCGTTCTGCGTTAAATGCTAAGTTCAAAAGTAGCAATTTCAGACATAATCTACGAAACAATTTTGAAAGAATATGAGAACTTTAGTTACTTTCGTAAACCCAGTAATTCTATTGAGTGATGACAGATTTAAGACCGTTAATTTTTATTACGAATGACGACGGAATTTCGTCCAAAGGAATTCGTTCATTATACGAGGCTGTTGCTCCGTTTGGTGATATCGTTTTGATTGCTCCAGATTCCCCTCAATCAGGAATGGGACATGCAATAACGATTAATCATCCTCTTCGTTTAGAATCATCTTCTTTGTTCGATTGTACATCTTATTCTTGTACTGGAACACCCGTTGATTGTGTCAAATTAGGCGTTTACGAAGTAATGCACAGAAAACCAGACTTAATTGTTTCTGGAATTAATCATGGAGCAAACGTTGCAACGAATGTTCTTTATTCTGGGACAATGTCTGCAGCAGTTGAAGGAGCAATGGAAGGAATTCCATCAATTGGTTTTTCACTTAGTTCGTTTGAAAGTGATGCGGATTTTGATCTGTCGAAGGAAATTGTTGCTAAAGTTGTGAAGGAAGTCTTAGAGCAAAAAATGCCGATTGGTGTGTGTTTGAATGTGAACATCCCAGATGTTTCTAAGGCAGATTTTAAAGGAATTAAGATTTGTAAGCAAGCGAATGCCTATTGGGATGATCGTTTTGACAAGCGAAAAGATCAATTCAATAGAACGTATTATTGGTTAACAGGTGATTTTATTGATCAGGATAAAAGTGAAGATACCGATGTATATTGGATCGATCAGGGATATGCGACGATCGTTCCTACACAATATGATTTAACAGCTTATTCTTCAATAAAGGAATTAGAAAATTGGAATTTATGAGTTTGAGAAAATGGTCCAGGGGACATACGTTTGGAATACTTTTAGGAATTATTACTCCGTTACTAGTTGTTCCACTTTTGATTTTATTTTTGTCTTGGGCGCAGGACTACGATTTTAATTACCTCTGGCGGAAATTTACCCTTAATGGTCCATATCGTGTCAGAATGATCACTCTTTCAATCATTGCGAATCTATTTTGGTTCTATTTCTTCTTGAACCGTTCAAAGTGGGACCTCGGAATGGGCGTTATTTTAGGTTCGATTGCCTTAGCGCCATACATTATCTACATTAAATTTTTCTAGTGCATGTCGCAGGGAAAGAAAATCTACGTTATCGCCGGAGAAGCTTCAGGTGATTTACATGCAAGTAATTTAATGCAAGCAATGCTTGATCGAGATCCAAATCTGGATTTTCGATTTTGGGGAGGTGATAAAATGACGAAAGTTTATCCTGGACTCGTCAAGCACATTCGTGACCTTGCTTTTATGGGATTCTTGGAGGTCATCATGAACCTAAGAACGATTCTCAAAAATATTACCTTCTGCAAAGAAGACATTCTTGAGTATCAACCTGATGCAATTTTGCTTGTTGATTACCCTGGATTTAATTTGAGGATTGCAGAATGGGCGCATGAAAAAGGAATCAAAGTCATTTATTATATCTCGCCTCAAGTTTGGGCTTGGAAGCAAAAACGAGTGCATAAAATCAAAAAGGTCGTTGATAAAATGTTTGTCATTTTACCGTTCGAAAAGGAATTTTATGAACGCTTCGACTATGATGTAAACTATGTTGGACATCCCTTACTCGATGAAATTGCAAAACATGGCTTTTCAGAAGAACAACGTTTAGAGTTCTATAAAAAGCACAATTTGGATAACCGTCCTATCATTGCAGTTCTTCCGGGAAGTAGGAGACAAGAGGTCAGTAAGAAATTACCAATCATGTTGGAGGCACTTAAATCATTTCCTGATTACCAGGTGGTGATCGCAGGAGCACCAAGTCTTGATGCTGAATTTTATGCTCCCTTCAATAGTGAGAATGTCAAGATGATCTCTAACGAGACGTATCATTTGTTAGCGAGTTCCAAAGCGGCTGTTGTCACTTCGGGAACAGCAACCTTAGAAGCGGCATTGTTTAAAATTCCGGAGGTCGTATGTTACAAAAGTTCACGCTTCTCCTATGAAATTGCAAAACGATTAGTGAAGGTGAAATACATTTCATTGGTGAATTTAATCATGGACAGAGAAGTGGTGAAAGAACTGATTCAAGATGATTGCAATGCTGGAGCTATTCGTACTGAGTTATCAAAATTATTGAATGATGAGGCGTATCATGCTGGTTTAATGAAAAATTACGGTGAACTAGAGAAAATCCTTGGTGGAGGCGGAGCAAGTGATAAAGTTGCACAGTCTTTGCTTCTAGAATTGTCAAACTAAATAGACTCAATTTCGAAAGCTAAATTTTCAAGTAACTTAAATTCGAATGTGTCGTAAATGTGAGCGTGCGTAGACCAATTGTTATACTCTTTTTAATGGTTTTCTTTTCCTCTTTTGGGCAAGAACAGAGCATTGGTGTGTTACGTGATCATAAAGTGAAACGAGTAACGTTTAGCCATCATCTTGGAAAATACAATGTGCAAGCCGATGCTTCGATTATTGGTACACTTAATTCACAGCAATTTATTGAAGTAGAATTAGTTGGAGGGAAGTTAGCTTTGAAGTATAATACCATTCCCCAAGGAAAATTTTCAAGAATAACAATTGTCGCAAGTGGAAATGGAGCCATAGCTATCAAGTCCAAATCACCAATTATTCGAGAGCGACAATACCAAGATCATTTCGAGATTTCAGTAGTTAATGGACGAATGTCTATTGTGAATAAAGTGAGCATGGAGAATTATCTCTGTGGTGTAATTGAATCTGAAGGTGGTGGAGGTCGACATGCTGAATACTACAAAGTACAGGCCGTCATGAGCCGAACGTATGCTCTCAGAAATAAATCTCGTCATAGAAAGGAAGGATTTGGTCTTTGCGAAGGAGTTCATTGTCAAGCGTATCACAACATGCTGAAATACACGCCTGAAATTCGAACAGCTGTTCGTGAAACAAAAGATGACGTATTGGTTAATCGCAAGAAGCGATTGGTAACAACTTATTTTTCCGCGAATTGTGGAGGCGAGGTGTGCGATGCTTCTCATGTTTGGAATAATTCAGTTCCGCATGTTGAATCATTTATTGATACCTTTTGTATTCATACGCGCCAAGCAACTTGGACAAAACGGATTCCTCAAACGCAATTCAGAAATTTTTTAGTGAAGCAATATGGCTATCCTGTTTACGACTCTATCATGGCTGAGCAGATGTATAGTTTTGATCAGGAAAATAGAAAGGCATTCTATATTCACCCGTGCTTGGGAATCCCATTACGCGATTTGCGAAAGGAATTCAAGCTGAAATCAACCTTTTTTAGTGCGCACCCAGAAGGAAACCAAGTTGTTCTTGAAGGCCGTGGATTTGGACATGGTGTTGGCCTGTGTCAAGAAGGAGCAATGAACATGGCGAAGAACAAGTTTACATATCGCCAAATCGCGGAGTTCTATTTTAGTGGAGTTAGTGTGAAGAAGTACTCGAAATTATAGCTGTGAACTTGTAAGACGCTAAATCATCATTCCACAAATTATTTTGTCATATAGGAGAATACGAATTTCTCGAAGAAGTTTTTCTCCAATAATGATTTTCTAATCCAAGAGTGAAAAACAGAGCAATGCTGTCCATTTATTCTTATTTACCCACTTAGTTGGTTGATATATAACCTGTTATCGTTGGTGTGAATTTGACTGCTTAGTACGTCTGGAATTTACAATTTGCCACATTATTAAATAATAATGAACTGAATTGTTATTGTAGGTTCGAAAAAATGTTTAATTTGGCGGCTTCAGAATGACGAATAAGAATCCATATCAATCTATTGTACAGACTCCCATGTCTGTAATGGTTTCTTTTGTGCCCTCCGTTAGGAGGTCCGATCGTCGTAGACGCCTTGTGGCGTAATTTCATTTGCCGAGCTACGCGCTGGGTGTTTCACACAATTTAGTATTCGTTTATTTATCAACAATCTCGATCGAGATTAATTGATTTTCATTATGAAATTTAATGTCATTGTGGCTGACAAAAGTCACACAATGCATGCTGAATTCATCTGCAAAATGATGGAAGAAGCTGCGAAAAAAAGAGGAACAGGAATCTCCAAGAGAGAACCCGATTACATCAAAGAAAAGATGGTGGAAGGGAAGGCTGTCATTGCTTTTTACGAAGAATTTATTATTGGTTTCTGCTACATTGAAAGCTGGGACGATGAGAAATTTGTCGCCAATTCTGGACTCGTTGTACATCCCGATTATAGGAAAACAGGAGTAGCAAGATTGATTAAAATAAGAACGTTTGAACTGTCTAAAAAGATGTTTCCCAAGGCTCAATTATTTGGAATTACAACCAGTCAGGCGGTGATGAAAATTAATTCTGATCTGGGATACAAACCTGCTACATTTTCAGAGCTTACCAAATCAGATGTTTTCTGGAAAGGCTGTCAGGGCTGTGAAAATCACGACATACTTGAGCGGACGAATCGAACCATGTGCTTATGTACGGGGATGATTTGTGATCTCAGTAAATCCACGGGACAAGAGAAGGAAAAGCAGTTGGCTTGGGAACGATTTAAACAGTTCATTAAATGGCGAAAAGGAAAAAAGACAAACACATTAAACAAAATTAAAAATGAAAAAAAACAAAGTTCTACTAGCCTTTAGCGGCGGATTGGATACATCATATTGTGTCAAGTACCTAATGCACGAACAAAAAATGGAAGTGCATACAGCAGTTGTCAATACGGGAGGATTCTCGGATGATGAGCTGACTGAAATCAAACTGAAAGCCTTGTCCTTGGGTTCCACAAATCATACGGCTTTAGAAGAAACGGATTCCTTTTACCAGGAAATTGTTCGTTACTTGATTTATGGTAACGTACTAAAAAACAACACGTATCCTTTGTCGGTAAGTGCGGAACGTATCCATCAGGCATGTGCCCTTGTTAAGCATGCAAAGGAAATTGGGGCAACATCAATTGCTCATGGAAGTACTGGAGCAGGAAATGATCAAGTACGATTTGATTTGGTCTTCAGTTTGTTGGCCCCAGAAATTGAAATCATCACCCCGATTCGAGATCAGGAACTATCTAGAAAGCAGGAGATCGATTATTTGAAATCCAACGGAGTTGAAGTGGATTGGGAAAAAGCACAGTACTCCATCAATAAAGGACTTTGGGGGACAAGTATCGGTGGGTCGGAAACCTTGACTTCTCACAGTGCTCTTCCTGAAAGTGCATTTCCTGAATCCATGGTGTCTATTGAGCCGACTTCGGTGGAACTTGACTTTGAAAAAGGTGAGATTGTAGGAATCGATGGTGAGAAAATGACTTCGGTGAAAGCGATTCAATTGCTTGAAACCATGGCTTCAAAATATGCCATTGGAAGAGATATCCATGTTGGGGACACGATTATTGGAATCAAAGGTCGTGTAGGTTTTGCCGCCGCCGCTCCATTAGTGATCATAAAAGCACACCATACTCTTGAGAAGCACACGCTATCAAAATGGCAACTTCATTGGAAAGAGCAACTCGGTAACTGGTACGGAATGTTCATTCACGAAGCACAGTACTTCGAGCCAGTTATGCGAAATATCGAAACGTTTTTAGAGGATTCACAGAAGCATGTTTCAGGAAAAGTGTTTGTTGAATTGCACCCATACCGTTTTGTGGTGAATGGAATCGAATCAAAGCATGATTTAATGTCTTCTGATTTTGGTGATTATGGTGAGGTAAATAAACGATGGTCAGGTGAAGATGTGAAAGGGTTTACGAAGCTATTGGCCAACCCAATCCAATTGTTTAACCATGTAAATAAAATAGTATGATTTCAGTAGGAATTGTTGGTAGTACAGGCTACGTGGCTGGTGAGTTGATCCGTTCTTTGGCGTGTCATCCAAAAATAAAATTAGATTTTCTATACAGTCATTCCAGTCCTGATGTTGAAGTGTCAAGCATTCATCAGGATCTAATTGGAAGAGACTTAAGCTTTACAGGGAATTTGAACTATAATGTTGACATCTTGTTTCTTTGCCTCGGTCATGGCAAGTCAAAGGATTTTTTATCAAAATATAAGTTTTCAAATAATACGCGAATCGTAGATCTTGGAAATGATTTCCGACTGAAAGAAGATGCGTCATTTAATGGGATGGACTTTTTATACGGCTTGGTGGAATGGAACAAAAAAAGCATCGAACAGGCTCAATTTATAGCGAACCCAGGGTGTTTTGCCACGGCGATTCAATTGGCTTTATTGCCACTAGCGAACGAAGGAATTCTCAATAAAGACATTCATATTAACGCTATTACTGGTTCAACTGGAGCTGGGAAATCGCCAAGTTCTACTTCTCATTTTAGTTGGAGAAACAACAATGTATCCATGTATAAGGAATTCAAGCACCAGCATCTCGGTGAGATAGGAGAAACACTTACAACGGTACAAACAGGTTTTGATCAATCCTTACACTTCTTACCCGTTCGTGGTGATTTTTCAAGAGGCATTTTGGCTAGCGCCTACATGGAATGTGATTGGGATGAAAAGATGCTGATTGAACTGTATGCAGACTTCTATCGAACAGCGGAGTTTACACATCTCTTTGATGGGAACGTGCATCTGAAACAAGTGGTCAATACAAACAATTGCGCACTTCAAATTCAACAGATAGATGGCAAAGTGCTAATAACATCAGTAATTGATAACCTTTTGAAAGGAGCCGCCGGTCAAGCAATTCAAAACATGAATTTAATGTTTGGTTTGAAGGAAAATACTGGGCTTTCATTCAAAGCAAATTATTTCTAAAGATGAATTTATTTAATGTATATCCTCGATTTGATATAGCACTTGTAAAAGCCAAAGGGTGTTACGTGTTTGACGCGGATAATGAAAAATACCTCGATTTATACGGAGGACACGGAGTGATTTCAGTTGGGCACAATCACCCTGTACACGTAAATGCGATTTCAAAACAGTTGAACGCGATTTCATTCTACTCAAATTCTGTAGACATTCCCATTCAGGAAAAGTACGCAGAGAAATTGAGTAAGGTTTCAGGCTATGCCGATTACAACTTGTTTTTGTGCAATAGCGGTGCTGAAGCGAATGAAAATGCCTTGAAACTGGCTTCCTTCCACACGAAAAAGTCGAAGGTTATCGCTTTCAAGAATGGTTTTCATGGAAGAACGTCTGCCGCACTCAATGTAACGGATAATGCGAAGATCTCAGCGCCACTAAATAAGAAAGGAGCGGATACACTTTTTGTTGAAATGAACGATACAAAAGGATTGCAAAAAGCATTTGAAACAGAAGACATTTGTGCCGCGATAATTGAAGGTGTTCAAGGAGTGGGAGGATTGGATGAACCGACTCCACAATTTCTAAATATGCTAAGAAACTTGTGTGATGAATACAAGGTCGTATTGATTCTAGATGAAATTCAAAGTGGATTTCTTAGAACAGGAAAGTTCTTTGCACATCAGGCATCGGAAATTAAAGCCGATATCATCTCAATGGCCAAAGGGATGGGGAATGGCTTCCCAATGGGCGGGATTTTAATTCACCCTAAGATCAAGGCTTCATATGGATTACTTGGGACAACATTCGGCGGGAATTACCTGGCATGTGCAGCGGGGTGTGCTGTTCTCGATATTTTAAGCGAGGAAAATATTGCTGAAAACGTACAAAATCTGGATACTTGGATCAGAAAAGAACTCAAATCAATTCCGCAAATCAAAAAGGTGAAGGGAAGAGGCTTGATGCTGGGCATTGAATTCGACTTTCCCATTAAGGAGTTAAGAACGAAGTTGCTGTATGATTCTAAAATATTCACGGGAGCATCAATGAATCCAAACTTACTGAGAATACTTCCTCCATTGACAGTCACACAAGCCGATTTGAGTTTATTCATACAGGCCCTAAAACAACAATTATTATGAAAAAATTTAGTTCAATTGGGGATGTAGAAGACCCCGAAGCATTGGTGAATTTAGCTTTAGAACAGAAGTTCAATCCGTATAAATGGGATCAACTTGGGAAGAACAAGACCTTAGGATTATTGTTCTTCAACCCTAGTTTGAGAACGCGTATGAGTACTCAAAAAGCTGCTTTCAATCTAGGAATGAATGTGATGGTGATGAACTTGAATTCAGATGGATGGACCTTGGAGTTCGAAGATGGTTCAATCATGAATTCCACGAGTCAAGAGCACATTCGAGAAGCTGCGGCTGTAGTTTCACAGTATTGTGACATTATTGGCGTTAGAACTTTTCCCACCTTCAAAAGCAGAGAGGATGATTATGCTGAAAAAGTATTGAATGGGTTTATTGAACACGCTTCTGTTCCAGTAATTTCTTTAGAGAGTGCAACGCGTCATCCCTTGCAATCGCTTGCTGACATGATGACCATTAAGGAACATAAAGCGAAGAAAAAGCCAAAGGTTGTTCTCTCTTGGGTACCACATCCAAAGGCATTGCCGCAAGCAGTTGCAAACTCTTTCGTTGAATGGGCCAAGGAGGCAGAATTCGATCTAGTTATTGCCAATCCCCAAGGTTTTGAATTGGAAGCGTCAATTACCAAGGGAGTGCAGGTTGTTTGTGATCAAGAGGAAGCTTTTAAAGACGCCGATTTTATCTACGCTAAGAATTGGTCCTCATTCGATGATTATGGAAAGATTGGAGAGAACCTGGACGATTGGATGATTACTCCTGAGCGAATGGCACTTACAAATCAAGGGAAATTCATGCACTGTCTTCCTGTGAGAAGAAATGTTGTAGTGCACGATAAGGTGATTGATTCAGAAAATTCACTTGTGATAAAACAAGCAGAGAACAGAGTTTACGCGGCTCAAGCTGTATTATTAAAAATGTTGAAGGATGAAAACTAAATGCAGCGTAGTAAAAATTGGAGGAGGGATTATCAATGATGAAGCTACTCTTTTTGAATTTCTGAAGGTCTTCAGCGCGATTGACTCACCGAAAATATTGGTTCATGGTGGAGGTCAGATAGCCACTCAACTAAGTACTGATTTAGGGCACGAAGTACACTTAATAAATGGACGAAGAGTAACTACTGAGGAAGGACTAAAAGTTGCAACAATGGTGTATTCCGGATTGATCAACACATCTATTTGTGCCAAGCTCGCTGAGCTTAAGTGTACGGCAATTGGACTTTCTGGAGTGGATGCAAATGTGATTCAATCGACGAAGCGACGAAGCGAGCCAATTGATTATGGTTTTGCAGGTGACATTCAAGAAGTGAATGGGAGTGTGCTGAATACGTTTGTTCAGAGTGATTTATGTCCGGTATTGTGTTCAATTACCCATGATGGGAAGGGGCAGTTACTCAATACAAATGCTGATACAATTGCTGCTGAGGTGGCCAT
>NVXP01000130.1 GCA_002733985.1 Fluviicola sp.
GATAGTTGGATAGTTGGATAGTTGGATAGTTGGATAGTTGGATAGTTGGATAGTTGGATAGTTGGATAGTTGGATAGTTGGATAGTTGGATAGTTGGATGCTATGAAAATTCACCCAATGATCCAAACACACGACCACCGCAGGCAGCCGTGTAGTGAATTCAAACTAAGTAAACTTCACATCCTCCGTACTTACACCTTCCGCTGGTTTTTCAACTGGTGCAGGGTTTGATTTTTGTTTTGAAGCTCCACCTGAATCCTTGTTCTGATTATCCTTAGAGTTCATCTCTTTCATGCGTTTATCCATCTGCTTGTGCATTTCTTCGGAACGCTTCTCGAAATCAGCCATTTTCTGCTTCATTTCTTTCATTTTCCCATCCATCTTACGCTTCATTTCCTCCATCTTCTTCTCCATGGACTCTTGCATTCCCGCAGATTTCAATTGTATTTCGCGTTTTGCCTTCTCAAAATCAAAGTTTTCTATCGGAACACCATTTTCTGTAGCACTTTGTCGTTGCTCAACAAGCTCACCATTTTCATAACGCTCATAAATCTCTACATCTTTCGAAGTGGATTGCGCCTGAGTAAATCCGATGATTCCTACACATAAAATTGTTGCTAAATGCTTCATAGTTCCGTGATTTAATTGATTCGATTAAAACTAGAGATACGAAGACCGTGCCAATGCTAATTAGCTGAAGCGAAGTTTCAATACAGAAGTTGAATTTGCCTGTTCTTTTTTGGCGCCCTTATTCTTCCCTTTTTATTGGTTAATAAACACAACTGTCTTATCTGTCTTTTCGATAAAGACAATAGAATAAGGCTGTGTCATAATCTCAATATCATTCCCATCCGAAGCTGTTCTTTTTATCTGTACCTGAATTGATTTACTTGTTTGAGAAACAGATGCAAACTCAACAGTATATCCACCAGAACCGCGAATTTGATCGAAATATGCCAAAACCGTCGTGTTATTAAAATCAATTGATTGTTCTTTGACCGCTTCATTCACAGAATTCATCTTTGTCATTAGTGAAGTCCATTCCTCTTGAGAATTAATCACTACTCCTCCTTCATTAATCCCTTCAGCACCATCACCTTGTAGGTTTCCACTTGCAACATTTTTAAATGCAACATCCATTACTTCAACAATGACTTCGCTTGGCTTCTCGTCGAGAACTTCATTCGTTGTTCCACATGCTTGTAAACCAATTATTGTCGTCAAGACGAATCCAAAATAGAACGTGTGCTTCTTGTTCATAATACCTCGTTAAGTTAAAACAGTACAGAATACTAAAAACTAAATATAGTGCCAAAAATGAAACAACGCTCTCATCTTCTATGTTTAACATCAAATAGAACGAAACAAGTGGAACGATATTCACGAAGGTGTGATTACAATTTTACCTCCTATTTAATACTCCCAACTTTCTTCTTTTGCCAATAAAATAATGTAACTTTCTGAGCATTGCTTTTCAAGGTCTACTCTACGTTAATTTCAAACTAAACAAATGAAAAACTCTAGTTCATTCTATTTGCGCACTTTTTTCTTGTGTGTTTTTAGTTTACTCATTCTCCAAAATCACTCTATTGCGCAATCAGAAAGTGATTTCACGTTTCAAGGTGTCAAAATATCAATCCCTGAAAATATTCAATCTGTGAACTTTCAGGATTTAAGCACGCAAAGCGGATATAACAATTCGATTTACGCGTGGATGCAGTTCAATGAAATCCCAAATCAAGAGCAACAAGACGCCATTAAGAATGGAGGAATTGAATTCATCGATTATATTGCAAAAGGCACCTACCTTGTTCGCTTTTCGGCAACTATTTCACGTGAACTACTTTTATCGAACAATGTAAAAGGAATCATTCCGGTTCATCAAGAAGTTAAAATAGAATCAAACATTCGAATTGGATCGCTAAACCCTTGGGCAATTGAGGGGCAAAACGCAAAATTGAATGTTGTAATGTTTGAAGGGGTTGACATGGATGAAATCAGTTCATTGCTTCAATCTTCAGGAGTTGAAATTCTTACTCGCTTTCCCGGTCATCAAATTTTGGAGGTTTCTATTCCCATAAGTAGAATTAACTCCTTAGGAGATTTCACGTTTGTTAAGTGGGTGGAAGAAATTACTGCTCCATCAATTAAAGAAGACACGAAAGGAAAAAGTCTACACCGATCAAATGGATTAGATACACAAACTTCCACTGGACGACAATACACCGGAGAAAATATTGGAGTATTGGTTAGAGATGATGGTATCGTGGGCCCACATATTGATTTTGAAGGCCGGCTAGATAACTCAACAGCAACAGGAACTGGACAAACGCACGGTGATGGAGTAGCGGGTATTTTAACTGGAGCAGGAAACTTGGATCCGAGCATGCGAGGAATGGCAGCAGGAGCAAATGTATTTGTTTCTAATTATGCCTCTAGCTTTTTAGATGCAGCAACAACCGATCGAATCAATAACGGAACAGTTCAAATTACCAATTCCTCTTATGGAAATGGATGTAATGATGGTTATACAACAACGACTGTTAACGTGGATAACCAGATTTTTAATAACCCTACAGTTCTGCATGTCTTTTCTTGTGGAAACTCAGGAACTTCAAATTGTGATTATGGTGCCGGGTCAGGCTGGGGAAATATTACTGGTGGACATAAGCAAGGAAAAAATGTAATTGCAACTGCAAACCTATACTTCGATGGTTCTTTGGTAAACTCAAGTTCAAGAGGTCCAGCATACGATGGTCGTATCAAACCAGATATCGCAGCGAATGGGGTACAAATGTCTACCGACGAAGACAATGATTATTTGCAGTTTGGTGGAACATCTGGAGCTTCACCTGGAATTGCTGGAGTTTCAGCTCAATTATATCAAGCATACAGCGAAGCAAATGGTGGAACTCTTCCTCCATCAGCATTAATCAAAGCAACATTGTTGAATACAACAAACGACGCTGGGAATGTAGGTCCAGATTATAAGTTTGGATGGGGAATTGTAAATGGATTACGCGCTGGTATGTTAATTGAAGACGGTCGCCACTTAACGAGTACGGTTTCTCAAGGAAATTTGAATAGCCATTCTATATCTGTTCCAGCAGGAACGAAGCAAGTTAGGTTCATGCTATATTGGATGGACCCTGCTGCAACGAATGGTGCAAGCATTGCATTGATTAATGATTTGGATTTAGTAGTCAGCGATCCAATTGCAACGACCTACTTACCTTGGATTTTAAATCCTGCTCCGAATGCTACCACCTTGGATTTACCCGCAACCAATGGTGCTGATCACTTAAACAATATGGAGCAAGTTGTTATTAATAATCCCATTGCCGGAACATACACAATCGACGTAAGTGGCTTTGCTGTTCCTATGGGACCACAAGATTACTTTGTGGTTTATGAAATAATCACAGAAGAAATCACCGTAACATATCCTAATCGCGGGGAGCATTTTGTGCCGGGCGAGCAAGAATCTATTCACTGGGACGCACCAGAATCAACTGGAACTTTCACATTAGAATACAGTGATAACAACGGAGGCTCATGGAATGCAATAACAAGCGTAGCTTCAGAGCTTCGAACATATGAATGGACGGTTCCAACGAATGTTACTGGAACAGCATTGCTTCGTGTAACACGAGGTGGAGTATCCGATGATAGTGATTCTACTTTCTCTATTGCACCCTTAGTTATAGGTCAGACAATTACCAAAGTATGCCCAACTGAAGTTACATTTTTCTGGAACGCAACTCCGGGAGCAGATAGCTACGATGTATATGTTTTGGGCACACAATACATGGAGATCGTTGGAAATTCAGCCTCAACAACTTATATACACACCATAACGGATCCAAATGCCTCAATTTGGTATGCGATGGTCGCAAAAAATTCAACATCAGGTTGGGAAAGTCGTCGTACGATAGCTAGTTATTATGACGGAGGCCTTTTGAATTGTGCTTTTGCTACCGACGTTGAATTGGCCAGTATCAATTCAAATGCAAACTTTCTATCTATTTGTAATACGGGCGATGCATTTCCTGAAATATCAATATTGAATGCTGGTTTATCACCCATTTCAAACTTCCCCGTTACGTATGAAATAACTGGACAGACTCTAGTAACTGAAACATATGCGGGAACAATTACACCAGGTCAACAAGTTAATTACACATTCACAACACCTTTATCCGTAGCCATTTCAGGTAATTACACCTTAACGTGTACAGCAGATATCCCAGGTGACTTATACGCAGGAAACAACGAGCAAACCCTAGATTTGTATGTGCAAGCGACTGCAACAGCAACACCATTTATGGAAGATTTTCAAGCTGCTGGATTCATGCCGAGTGTTTGGTCAATTAACAACCCTGATAATGATTACACCTGGGAAGAGGTTACCGTAACAGGTCCTAATGGAGCAGGAACAGATGCTGCCTTTGTGAACAACTACAGCTATAATGCCGCAGGAGAAGAAGATTATTTTGAAACTGAAATATTCTCTATTGCCGGAGGAATGGCGCTCTTGTCTTTTGATTTAGCGAAGGTTCAATACAGCAACTTGGATGACAGCCTTGCGGTACAAATTTCTGGAGATTGTGGAGTAGCTTGGACAACAATTTATGCTAAAGGTGGAGCAACATTAGAAACTGCAGGAAGTTCAACGGGTAACTGGAGTCCTTCATCAGCAAATGACTGGAGAAATGAAGTTATCGATATCTCAAGCTTCCTAGGCCAAAACGTAATGTTCAGATTCATCAACATCAATGGTTATGGGAACTCTACTTTCATTGACAATATCAATGTAACGAGCGACTTGTCAATTGGTGAGAACGATCAAGTTCATTTCAGTATTTTCCCGAACCCAACAGGAGGAACGGCAACGCTGTCAGTTTCAAATGAACTAGGGGGTAACGCTCGGATCGTTATTACGAATCAAGTTGGTCAAACTGTTCAAGTTATGCAAACAGACGCATTTTTGAATAATCAAACAACTATTGACCTGACGAAATACCAACGAGGAATTTACTTTGTTACTGTTTACACTGATGGATTAAGTACAACAAAACGCATTATTAAGAACTAGAAATAATTGTATCATTACCCAAAGCACCTTAGTCATTGAGATTAAGGTGCTTTTTTTGTGTTTCTATTCTATTACAACGTACTGGAGATTAAGATCTAACTTTCTAGTTACTAATTAATGCTTCAAACATGTCATCTGCACATCTCGGAGTAACTTGCCCATACCACTGTGATGTTTTGCGCGTATCATCTGAAAGTGTGAAACCACATTCCGAACCATAAATCCAATAACGTTCTTTTGGTTTTCCATAAAAATAAACCACTTCAAATCCTGCCTTTTCGGTAGAACCAAGATTCATTGCTTGCTCATCTCTAGCAGTGAAATACACCCATTCATGACTGCCATCCAGTTTCACAGTGCACCGCATAAACTCCTTCACTCCTTCTTCATCTGATTCAAAAAGATATTCCTTTTCCACGGGCTCTACATCTGCTTTATTTGATGTGACATCCACGGATGAATCTTTTGGTGTTTCTTCTTCACTCCTATCAACTTCGGTTGAACAAGAGCTCACAAAAACAGCAAGGAAAATAAAATAGAAGAAATGTTTCATAGCGATTTATAGATCTAGGTTTCATTAAAATTACTGAATTCTTAGGAAAATCTCTACTTTTAGTGGAAACTAGCCAATCTACAACATCAAGAAATAAAGACTATGGATTTAAAAAAGTGGTACAGTATTCCCGGACTAATATTAGCGGGAGCTTTCTTAATTTTCGCTTTCACCATGGTGAATAAAAGTGTGGAGGCTTCACATGAATTCAAAGTCGAAAAAAGCAAAATCGCTGAGATTCTCAACTTCAAAGACCGCTTGCTCTCCCTCCGAGATTGGATTTTTTCAGAAACGGCTTGGGAAGAAAAGCGCGTGAAATACGAGGCTACGCTTCAACGAGCCGAAGTACATTACAACGAAGCTTTGAGCTATGGATACTACTTGCTTTTTGGCTGTTTGATCTTCTTTATTGCTGTCGTGATTTTTTATGCCMGAAAGAGGATTTACTTTGGTATAACGCTCGGMCTTGCAACCGTTGGAATYGCRCTATTGGYRCAAGGTGTACTCAMTCCTRTTCTCGAAATRTCCGCGTTTGAGGAAGACCTGACCATAAAAATCTATGTGAAACCAAAAGACATTCCCTACTAYACSGAGACCATWGAAACACTGAAGTCGACGGATGATTTCCTCGGTAGTACTATTCTTGACAATGTGAGATTAATTCCWTGGATTGGTGAGGACATTGCTGATTACTCTCAAGGAGCTACTGAATCAATTGGAACACTTGCCGCTGATGCAGCAGATTTATTAGAAGGGTATGAGGACGAAGAATTTGGGAAAGATCAAGTCTTTTGGGGTAAAACCTATTTCTATTATCAGAACAAAGGAATCATGGATGTGATTACGCTCCTTTGGAACAATGGCAGTAAACCTGTTGCACTTGCCATTGGAACGTTTAGTGTGATTATCCCCTTGATAAAGCTCATCTTTTCACTTATCATTCTACTCTTTCCAATCACGCGGGCAAAAAGGCTTCGTAAAGTACTGAGCTACATTTCAAAATGGAGTATGGCCGATGTATTTGTTGTTGCTGCGTTCTTAGCCTATTTAAGCTTCGCGAACATGAGCCCAGGAGTTCAAATGGATGCAAATGTTTTATTCGGTTTGTACTATTTTGGAGGATATGTCCTCATTTCCATCTTATTGGGAATCATGCTCGATCTGACCATCAAGGAAAAAATCAAGCACATCGAGAAGCGAAAAGAAGCTGAAAACCCAGCATTGGAAAGCTCGGGTTCTGAAGTTGGAAATGGTTAATTCCTAATTATTCGTTTGTTGATTATCTCAGTGTCAGATGCTATTCTGAGGTGATATATTCCTGATGGAAAATCTGAAACATCAATGCTTAAACTAGAAAGTGCTGTTTCCGTGCTCCAAACAATTCGTCCGTGAAAATCCAACAACTGAATGGATCGTTTTCCCATTGAAGAAAAGTCAACAGCGATGAAATCTTCTGTAGGATTTGGGTAAATGAACACTCCTTCATCTGAAAGTTCGTTTGTATTTATCGTACAAATTGGCTCACTCGATGCCGTTTCCACAAATGTGCCAGCGTCCACAGACCAGTTGAACCATTCTCCGCCTGTACCAGTTGTCCAATCGTTTAAATCAAAGGTATTCGTCCCTGACATTGTTCCTGGGACTTTGTACGCTTTCAAAACACTTCCCGAATAATCCCACGTAAGTGGAGATCCTACTGTATACACTTCGGGAATAATTCCAATATCATTTAACTCACAGTTCTTTGCAATAAAGTAGGCGAATTCGTCATACTGCGGATATTCCCCATACACACGAGCGATGCCATTTTCATCAATACAAACGGCAGTATATTCATTGCATGCAATGCCCTTCGCGTTCACTCCATAGTTCTGAAGAATGTGAGCCAAAAACACTACGTGTCGACCTTTTCTATCTGGACTATCATAGTGCGTATCGGTAATAACATCTTGCAAATAACTGTTTTTTATGAACGCTGCTGAATCGACAGTAATATCTGTATCAAACGGGTTTTGTAATGCCGCCGTTGATGTCACAGTTCCATTTTCTGCAGAAAAATAGTATCCTCCCTGAACTGCCATTCCAGCGCTAGTTCCACCAATGGCCATTCCACGGTTTTCAATCCCATCATTTATTAAACTATCGATTGGTGTATTTCTCCAATACGAAACATAATCCCACTGATCACCTCCAGCCATCCAAATTGCTTCTGCTTTCGAAATTCGATCCTGAACATAAGGGTCAAAAGCCGCACTTGAATTATTGAATACGATCGTTTCAACTGAGTTCACATTTACCCCCAAACTTGTGTACAAATAATCGTTGTACCCATCTGATCCACTTGCACGGATAACGAGCACATCTCCACCATAAGCACGAGTCAAAAACCATTTCATCGCCTCGTCATTCTCACTCGCGCCACCCATCAGGCAAATCCCTCCAGGTGGAGTTGGAGATACGATCATATCCATAGTATTACCAGTGAAATAAGAAGTGTATGATTGCGCCAAACTGACAAAAGAAATCGAACATGCTAGAAATACTGATAAACCCTTCATTGTACTATCCATTTAAGACGTGTTAAAGTAGTGAAATTCAACTAACTTAGAAAGTTAAGCAATGCCAGATAGGTCATTAAAAACCGACGATTAATCAAGCCCCGACACTATCTAGAACTGTATCGGCTTGTTATTTTCCTGTTAAATGGACATTTTTGGCATTCAATTTGAATTTGTAGAACCTAAACTAGTGAATTCTATAAACTCGGAATTGACATTAAATAAATCAACTATGAAAACTCTTCTACTAATTGTAACCTTCATTGGATCATTCTCCCTTGCTTTTGGGCAAATGATTGATGACAACAAAATTCAATTCACGTATACGCAACTGCCTTATTTCAAGGTCGACAAGCTCTTTACTAAATATGAGCTAAAAGTTGTTCATGGATATGAGCAATCAAATCAAGAAGCAATGGCTGCGCATGAACTCAGCAAAAACATGGCAATGACTGTTTTTGAGCAGTCCATGATTCAACACAAACAAGCAATTACAATTCTCGATACGGACTATTTTCGATTGATGGCGAAATGGGAGAAAGACGTCAATGCAGGAAAAACCCAAGCAAACGGATTACCTCTTCTACAACCAGCAAGACCCCTTTACCCAATCGCACCAGTATTTCCTGGACTTGAGTTACCACGATTAAACTCAACCATGGATGAAAGTGCCGTGTTAAATAAGGTCAACATTGCCGGTTTTGAGAAAGGACTTGGAGGATTTGTCGTTACGATTAATGTTCTGGGACTTCAAAACATTCAAATCAGCGAAAGTAAAAAAGGAACAGGAACCTCAACAAAATATACGTACACAGCAAAATACACCTTACCTGTTGAAATAACTGTAGAATCCCCAACTCAAGGAAAATTGATTTTCCTACGTATTATGGAAGGACGTCAATCGTATACAATCGGAAGCTATTCGAGTAAATACGATCACAAAGTTTACATGCTTACGAACAAGGAGAAGTTTCACAACGATTTAGAAACAGCAGCCCGAGCAAAGGCAATTTCTAAAGCAAACAGCTATTTGAATAACCAAATCGGGTTTGTAACGAAAACAAGAAACGCTGAAATCTATTCTGTAAAGAAATTCAAATCATACGATTATTCAGATGTTACGAGAGCCTATACAAAAACGATCCAAGCACTTCAGATGGTCTCTCAAGATCGTGATCGCTCAACAGCAATGACAAAAATTGATGAAGCGCTAGCCGATTGGAACGTGATCATGGAAGAAAGTAATGACTATGACAAAAAAGCGCGCATTAATGATAAGATTACAGCAATGATTCAATGTAACATGGCTGAATTACTCGCTTGGAAAGGTGAATACAATCAATCGCAAATAAATGTCAACCTAGCAATTAGCGCAGGTGGAAAATTCAAACGTCACGCAAATGGTGAGAAAAATTTCTATGCTGATCAGAAAAAACGGTGGAATGTCCATTACTAAACCAAAAACAAGTTATTACGAGCAGGCGAGCGATCGTCTGCTTTTTCGTTCACTAACATTAGATGATGTCGAATTATGGACACCCTTTTTCAATAGAGACGATTACCAACGGTTTTTGGGGCAAGATATCACACTACCAGGAATACAGCGTTCTAAAGTGTGGATTGAACGACAGATTCAGCGCAAAGACGAAGGGATTCACGGACAGCTCGCCGTTATCGAAAAAACTTCAAGGAAATTTATTGGCGTTGGAGGAATTATTCGGCGCGAATTATATGGAAAAGAAGAGTTGGAAATAACGTATTCACTATTACCCTCATCATGGGGAAAGGGCTATGCTCGAGAATTAGCCAAGCATTTTATGGATTACGCGCAGTTCGATATTAAGACAGAAAGTATTATTTCGATGGTTCATCCTGAAAATGAGGCTTCTATTAAAGTCGCGTTAGTGAATGGTTTGAAATTTGATCGAATGGCCAAATTCATGACGATTCCTGTAGAAGTTTATCGCTTAGTGTTTTAACAAAAGTGACTATCTAAAAATAATTTTTTTTATTCCGTAACATTGCACTACTTTTGCCGTTGTAAAGTTATAAACCAGCATATTATGAAGTACTTATTAACTCCCATCTTATTTTGTTTCTGCTTCGCAGGAATGTCTGCAACTGAGTTTACATCTGAAAAATCATCTGTTTCAATCGAATCAACGGTTGTATTTGATGGTGGAAAAAAGAAAAAACGTCGTACGAAACGTGTTAAAGCAAAACGTCGTCGTAGATGTCACAAAGCTGCTAACAGAAACTTCGCTGGTTAATCACCAATTTCCCTTCTCGATTTCTTGACGAATTTCACTTTCGAACTTCGATAGTTGAATAATAACGAACATGTCGGCTTGTTGTTCAGGGTTGAATGCGCGCAATTTATTCGCATGCTTTAAGGTTTCCAAGCCTCCAAACGTATATCCTGAAAATTGCTGTGCAATCAGGGCTTCTGGAATATAAATCAATCCGCGGTATTTAAACTGGAGTGTGTGCGCTATTTCGTGCACGAACCAACGGCAATCTGATCCATTTTCTATATCGATTTCACGGCTAAAGTGAATCGTATTTGCCAAACCTAATCCAAGTTGTTTTTTTCGAATCATCCAAGCGCCAAATCGTGCAAGCCATGATTTTTCGTAGACCATTACTGATTCCAGATACCCTTTTTCCAAGGGAAGTTCTGAAAACAACTTAATCTCTTCCGATGTTAATTTACGTCCGTTCCTTTGAGTGATTTGCATCGTCACTTGAATCAAGTATCCTATAAAAAACAGATCTAGAACCGCGAAGATTAATCCAATAATGTACCATGGAATGAAAACACATGCACGCTTCCACAATTGCCGAGAATTGTACTTGTTTCGCTGGAAAAACTCCCTTCCAGAAAGTACGTTAATGAGGTGTTTTATTCTTCGTTGAAGCATGAGATTAATATTACCGATAAATGGTGAACTATTTATACTCTGGTCATTAATACCATATCCAAACTTACCTTTTGCGCCTTTGCAGGTAAGAAATCATGAAACTATTTTCACCTAAAAACACGCTAACTTTACACTACCAAGGCGCAAAATTGTGTAAAGGATTTTAGTTAAAAATTCTTGAAGGGACATCTCTTTTCATGATCCAGAATATCGAAGTAATCTCTATCTTTAGGCACAAATCAAGTACATGGCGAAGGTAAAATCAGCGTTTTTCTGTCAAAATTGTGGTCACGAAACCTCCAAGTGGTTAGGAAAGTGTCCGTCGTGCAGTGAATGGAACACTTTTGTTGTAGAAA
>NVXP01000131.1 GCA_002733985.1 Fluviicola sp.
CAATCCAACCAATCCAACCAATCCAACCAATCCAACCAATCCAACCAATCCAACCAATCCAACCAATCCAACCAATCCAACGTTACCTCCAGCCAACTTCAATCTAACAGCGCAGCGATCCAAAGGCGAAGCCGTATCTAATAATCTAACAGCGCAGCGAATCTGCCACAAACACACGTTTTTTCTCCTTCTAACGTTGTACATTCGTGACAATGTTGATTTTTCTGAGAAACGCAATTCTACTTTGTGCCTTCTTACTTCCATTTTATGGTAAGGCACAGCATTCTGGGCTACGTACCATGACTGTTGCGCACGCAGATACAATTCAACTTGATTCACTTTCAATCTACCCTAATTCCTTCGATATATTGTGTGGGGATGAGGTGTTCCCAACAGAAAGCTATCAATTAAACTACGCGGGATCTGAAATTATTTTACTCGATCAATGTGCAGATTCACTCCAAATTACCTTTCGTGTTTTGCCCTTTGACTTGAGTTCGCCACTTTATGCGCGTGACACGAGTATTATCTATTCGAAAGAAAAAGGAATGCGCGAGCGATTTTTAATCACTTCAACGGAAACGAACGCCGATATATTTGGAGGAACAGGGCTCAACAAGAAAGGAAGTATTTCACGAGGAATCTCCTTTGGAAATAAGCAAGATCTTGGAGTGAACTCAACATTGAACTTGGAACTTTCCGGTCAAATTGCACCCAACTTGAAATTGCTTGCTTCTATATCCGATGATAATTTGCCGATTCAAGCAGATGGAAACACGAACAAACTACGGGAATTCGATCAGGTATTTATTCAAGTGTACAACGACGAATTGAAACTGATTGCAGGAGATTTTTGGTTGTACAAACCCAAAGGTTATTTCCTCACGTATAAGAAACGAGCCCAAGGGTTAACAATCAACTATAAATGGTCAGAACAAAAAGGTAAAGTTTGGAAAACACAAGCGAGTGGGGCGCTTTCTAGAGGGAAGTTCCAACGGCAAATAGTTCCAGGGGTAGAGGGGAACCAAGGACCATATCGTCTTCGTGGAGCTCAAAACGAGCCATTTATCATTGTGTTGGCAGGAACGGAAAAGGTGTTTATTGACGGGAAGCAATTGGAACGTGGTCAATCCTTTGATTATGTGATCGATTACAATACAGCCGAAGTTACCTTCACGACAAGAAACCAAATCACCAAAGATTCACGGATTGTGGTAGAGTTTCAATATTCAGATCAAAATTATGCGAGAAGTCTCGTGCAATCGTCGACATCTTACAAAACAAAGCGCTTCGAATTTTGGATTAACGGTTACTCAGAACAGGATGCACGAAATCAAACGCTTCAACAAGAACTCAGTAGGGCTCAAAAAAAGCAACTCGCAGCAATCGGCGATACCCTGAATTTAGCAAGAGCTTCCAGTATCGATTCGGTTGGATTCTTTGAAAATCAAAACCTCTATAAACTCGTTTCAATTTCTGGATATGATTCCGTTCTTGTGTATTCTATTCAATCCGATTCTGCTCACTACCGAGCAACCTTCGAACAAGTAGGGTTTGGAAAAGGAGACTACGTTTTCAGTAATTACAACGCGCTTGGAAAGGTCTACGAATGGGTAGAGCCGATCAGCGGTATTTCACAAGGAGATTATGCCGCTTCTCGAACGATCATTACTCCAAAACAACGGCAAATGTTGACTTCAGGAATTTCCATTCAGTTGACAAAACGGCTGAAACTTGAAACAGAATTAGCGTATTCGAAAGTGGATCAAAACACCTTTTCACGATTTGATAGCCAAGATGATAAGAGCTTCGGGGCCATGACTAAATTGACAGGTGACATACCTTTATCGAACGACAGTCTTCCAAATTGGACTCTGAGAACAACGCTTGAAGTTGAAGCCCGAGACAGAAACTTCAGTCCAATCCAGCAATACCGAAGTGTGGAGTTTGATCGTGATTGGAACACCCGAAACAAAGGATACGAAGGGAATCAAGTGGAATCTAAAGTAGGGGCGAATTTCATGAATCGGAATTATGGAAACATCAACGTTCAAGGACAACAATTTCTAATTGGGGGTGATTATCAAGGGTTTCGTGGTTTCACAAATGGAAAATGGAAGCAAAATGGATTCAGTGCAACTTGGGATGGCAGTTACTTGTCAAGTAAAACGACTCAGTTGAATGAATTTGTTCGGCACAGAATGGACATTTCACAATCGCTTGGTTGGTTTAAACTTGGATTCAAAGATGACCATGAGTTGAATCGATTCACAACGGATATTTTGCAACCTTCGAGCTATCAATTTTTCGATTACCAAGTTTATCTCGCCAACAGCGATTCGATCAAGAACAATTACCGCATTTTTTACCGTGAACGCACGGATGATCGATCGGATAGCACAACACTTTCTCGCGCCGCAAAAGCCCGGTCAATTGGAGCAGAAGTGAACTTCACGCAATGGAAGAATCAAAAATTAAACATCGTTACAAGTTACCGAGAATTGGTTATTTCGAATTCAAATCTGATTAATTCAAATCCAGAAAACACACTCCTGGGTAGAGTTGATTATCAATTAAAAGCAATGAAAGGGGCGATTTCCTTAAATACCTTCTATGAAATTGGGTCTGGATTAGAGTTGAAACGCGAATTCTTATACATCAAAGTAAACGATGGACAAGGAGTATATACTTGGATCGATTATAATGCTGATGGTATCAAGGATTTAAATGAGTTTGAGATAGCTCAATTTGCCGATCAAGCGAGTTACATCAGGGTATTTACTCCGAGCAGTGAATATGTTAAAACGTACTCCAATGAGTTGAATCAGTCCTTGTATATCCGTCCAGAGCGATTGTGGGCTTCGAAGAAAGGATTTTTGAAGGTCGTATCTCGCTTTTCCAATCAAACGAGAGTTCGAATCAAGCGGAAAACAAATATTTTCAATGGCAATGCTGCATTCAATCCCTTCTTCTCAAACATTGACGATACCTCTCTAATTTCAACTACGTCGAACCTGAGAAATACGCTTTATTTCAATCGGACATCGAGTATTTTTGGAGCGCAATACGTCTATAAAGATCTTCAAAGTAAAACCTTACTTGCGAGTGGTTTCGATTCTCGTTTATTGAAATCACATGAAGTTTCGATTCGTTGGAACATCAAAAAGCAATTTACATTTGAGACCAAAGGTTCTGTTGGAGACAAAGCATCCGCTGCAGATTATACATCAGGGCGAGATTACAGCTTGTCCTTTTATACGATCGAGCCAAGTTTCATTTATCAACCATCGACTACTTTTCGAATTACCTTGGACGGACGAGTTTCTGAAAAAACGAATGACGCTTTGCTCGGTGGGGAAGTGGCCAATGTGCTTGAATTTGGGAGTACGTTTAAATTCAATCAAGCGCAGAAAGGAAGTTTATTGGGAGGGATCAAAACAGTCATTATTGAATATGACGGTGAATCGAATTCTGCACTTGGTTTTGAAATGTTGGAAGCGTTGAAGCCTGGAGTGAATTATACATGGAACGTAGGTTATCAGCGTTCGATTTCTAAAAACTTGCAATTGTCCATTCAATACAACGGACGAAAATCTGAAGGGAATAACATCATTCATTCTGGGGGAATGGAGGTTCGAGCATTTTTCTAGAGTTTGAAAAAGGAAGAAGTTGTAGTTGAAATTTCCTAACTTGTCCCCACTCAAAAAGCGTGCATGAAGAGTTGTCTTACTATTCTTATTCTATTTACATTTTATTGTTTCGGTCAGGATCAACTAGTGATTGATGAGAATGCATCTGTTTTAGGAGTTTCCATTGCGGATCAGCTGACTGTTTTCGAATCAATTGACAGTGAGATCAGCCCAAGTGATTTTCTTGCTAGAAAGGCAACTTTTGAAGGGAGGAGAATGACCAAACGTTCAGAAAGCTTTGATTTCACGACTTCATCATTCTTTATACATTTTCGACTTTCCAATGAATCCTTAAACGATTTGCAACTTGTATTGGAAACAGCTCGACCGTTTACAAATCGAGTAAACTTGTATTGTGTTGACACAAAGGAAACGGTGTATTCAGGAGATGCTATTCCGTTTGATTCGAAATGTTTGCCAACAAATTTTAGTGCTCTCACATTATTTGTCCCGTCTGGTGAAACTCGAGAATATGTCCTTCAGTTAGTGAGCGAAGGAGAAAACCTAAGTATTCCAGTGGTTTTCTACGACAGAAAAGAATACATGGAAGTGGATTCTAATCGTCACATGTTTATCGGAGTCTTTTTGGGCATTTTCATTTTTGTGATTGTAATTTATCTAGCGTTCTTCGTGATGTTGAAAGAACGACTCTTTCTTATCTACGTTTTGTACGCTGCTTTTTCAGGCCTTTTGCAATTCGCAGTAGATGGTTATATGCACCAGTTTGTATTTACCTCAGGGGGATATTTCGCACAGCATTGTGTCATCTTTATTGCAGGAGGAACGGTGATTTTGGGAATGCTATATGCTATTGGTTATCTTGCATTGACAGGTATTTTGAAGAAGGTCGGATCGGTGATTATTGCGCTGGTGTTAGTAACAATGGTTTTATCCCTTATTCCAGATGTCCACTTTGAAATTACGTATCGACTAATTAATGGATTTTCTCTGTTAGGGTTAATCTTTATGATGGTCACGGGATACATTCAAGGAAAAAAGAGAAAGGTCAGCAGTCTTTTCTTGGTTGGATTGGCATGTTTAGTTCTAGGTGGATTCGTGTTTATCCTCGGAAATATTGGTGTAATTGATTCTCCCTTCATCACCCAAAATGCCTTAAAAACCGGGACACTTTTGGAAATGATTTTCTTGTCAATTCTAATGGTTGGTCGCTATAAAACATTACAAGAAGAACGAGAAAAAGCACAACAGGAACTCTTGGTTCAATTGGAGGAAGCGAATGTAAAATTGGAAGTCCAGGTTGTTGAGCGAACTCGAGAAATCGAATTGCAGCGAGTTCAATTGAAAGAAAAGAACGAAGATTTCATCGCGAGTGTCACTTATGCTGAACGAATTCAAAGTGCGGTGCTTTCCAATGAAGAGAAATTCAATAATTTGTTGCCCGATTCATTCGTGTTTTTTCAACCAAAGGATGTCGTGAGTGGAGATTTCTATTGGATTGACACTTTGGGTTCAGAAAATGAAGAAGCTTCAAATTTCACAGGCTATGTCACCGCTGATTGTACTGGACATGGAGTTCCAGGTGCGCTTGTGAGTATCATTGGAAATCACTTGTTGGAAGCTGGGAAACTGTCGAATGGCTTATTGAGTCCAGGAAAAGCATTGGACGAATTAAGTATTGGAATGAATGCAGCCTTGAATTCGAGGTATACGAGTCAGCAACTTCGGGATGGAATGGATCTCACATTATGCGTTTTAGATAAAAAAGAGCGCAAGCTGTATTTCTCTGGAGCACGAAACTCAGTTTATGTTGTTCGGAATGGAGAATTGATTGAATTAAAAGGCGATCGAAAATCAATTGGTTTCAACCCAAAAGAGGAATCACATGAATTCCAAACACAAACACTTCAATTAGAAATTGGCGATATCATATATACGTGCTCTGATGGATATGCCGATCAATTTGGAGGACCAAAAGGAAAGAAATTCATGTCGAAACGCTTGAAAGCACTTTTCATTGAAATGAGTTCACTTACGCTGGAAGAGCAAAAAAGTACGCTCAAAGAAACCTTAATTGATTGGATGGGGGAGCTTGAACAGCTGGATGATATTCTCGTAATTGGAGTTCAGATAACAGTTTAGGTTTATTCGTTTATCTCTGAGTGTTTCAAATGCATGTTGTAAATCATCCCATCAGAAAGTCCAATTTTTGGAACAATGATACTTTCACATTTGAGTTCTTTTAAGATGTACAAATAGATATCCAAGGCAGGAACGATTACATCCGCGCGATCTGGTCTCAATTGGTATTTCGTCATTCGTTGGAGCAAGGAAAGCGAGTCGAGCTCATCCCGCAATATTTTCATCTTGTCAAAGGCAATTGGTTCTTTGTTTCCAGCGCCCAATAGTTTGTGCACTTTGTTGATGTTTCCTCCAGTTGCATAAATATGGCGCACAGTCTTCGTGTCGATATGTGTTGCTACCCAATTGTGGATTTGTGTCCAAATGTCCTTAGTTACTTTCCCTTTTAAGATTCGAAGCGTTCCAATTCGAAATGATTTTGAAGCCGTTTGTTCGCCATTTTCAAAGACACTTACTTCTGTGCTTCCACCACCAACATCAATTACGATAAACGGAATTGCCTTGTCGATATCCATCAGAAAGAATGTCGAAAGAATTAATCGCGCTTCTTCGGAACCAGTAATGATTTCGATATTAACCCCAGTTTCCTTGAGGATCATTTCTTGAATTTCTTTCCCGTTTTTTGCTTCACGCATTGCAGATGTTGCGCAAGCGCGTATTTCTTTAACATCGAACAGTTCTGAAATCAGTTTAAAGGCATGCATGCTCTTTCGAAAATCTGATTGCTTTTTTTCTGGAATGATACCATCATCAAAAACGCTTTCCCCTAAACGGAGAGGAATTCTGGTATAAGATAGTTTTTTGACAAAGGAAGCTCCGTCAATTTCAGTCACTTCGCCAATGAGAAGACGAGCCGCATTTGTTCCTATATCGATAGCTGCATATTGCACAGAAACAAATTTAATAGAATATGATTCCTGCTCCAAGCGAGGATGTGGAATTTATTAACAGAAGCCGACGTGCAAGGTCAAGATTTAAAACTATTAAAAACGAAAAAATAGTACGACGCTTAAGTAAAAGGAGCTGTTTCGTTTTTGAAACAGCTCCTTTTCGTTTTTTAATATCGATTTATTTGTAATAAAGAATGGGAATCTTTTCCCTACTTTTTTCTAAAGAAAATCTTCAATGGAACCCCTGTGAAATTGAACTCATCACGCAATCTGTTTTCCAAGAAACGTTTATAGCTATCTGGAATGTACTGCGGTAAATTACAGAAGAATGCAAAAGCAGGTGAGTGAGTTGGCAACTGTTGAATGTATTTAATTCGAACATATTTCCCTTTCACCGAAGGTGGGGGAGTTGCCATGATGATTGCTTGCATCACATCATTGAGTTCCGAAGTTGGAATTTTCCGCGTTCGATTCTCATGAACTTGCATTACAGCCTCCAAGGCTTTATGGATTCGTTGTTTTTCAATTGTTGATGTGAAAATGATTGGAACATCGTTAAATGGAGCCAATTGCTCACGAACGTTGTCTTCATATTCACGCATTGTTTTGTGATCTTTCTCGATCAAATCCCATTTGTTAATCAGGACAACAATACCTTTTGAATTCTTTTCAATGATGTAGAAGATATTCAAATCCTGTTTTTGGATTCCTTCAGTCGCATCTACCATGAAAACACAGATATCTGAATTTTCAATTGCGCGAATAGATCGAAGAACAGAATAGTATTCAATGTCTTCGTGAACTTTTGCTTTTTTTCGAATCCCAGCAGTATCGATCAGCATAAAATCAAATCCAAACGACTTGTATCGAGTATTTACTGTATCTCTTGTCGTTCCAGAAATCTCTGTTACGATATTTCGCTCTTCTCCTGTCAAGGCATTCACCAACGAAGATTTTCCAACGTTTGGTTTTCCGACAATTGCGATGTGAGGTAAGTTCGTTTCTTCTGTAGTTTCTTCAACGTTTTTATCGAAGTTTTTGATGATGTCATCTAAAATCTCACCAGTTCCACTTCCGTTTGTTGCAGATAAATCATACACCTCACCTAATCCAAGTGACCAGAATTCAGAAGACATACCAATGCGTTGTGAATTATCTACCTTGTTTGCAACAACGAATACTTTCTTTCCAGACTTACGAAGTAAATTAGCTACAACTTGATCTAAATCGACTATTCCTGTCATTACGTCAAGCATGAAGATGATTACGCTTGCTTCTTCAATGGCAATAATTACTTGCTTGCGAATTTCAGTTTCGAATATATCATCCGAACCACTTACATATCCACCGGTATCGATAACTGAAAATTCAGTTCCATTCCATTCGCCACGACCATATAAACGATCACGTGTTACTCCACTTACTTCTTTAACGATTGCACGTTGTGATTCTGTGAACCGATTAAATAATGTCGATTTCCCAACATTTGGACGTCCTACAATTGCGATGATATTTCCCATGACTTCTAACTTGAATACGCTGACTGCGTAACTTTCAATTATTCGGTTCTAGTAACCGTATTTTTTCAATTTACTCTCTGATCCGCGCCAATCCTTGTCGACTTTAACGAATGTTTCTAAGTATACTTTGCTATCTATAAATCTCTCAATCTCGATACGTGCTTCTCGTCCCAGACGTTTCAACATTGATCCTCCTTTTCCAATAAGGATTCCTTTTTGTGAATCACGTTCAACAATGATTAGCGCACGAATTCTGGTAATTTCCTCTTCTTCAAGATATTCTTCAACCTCCACCTGACATGCATAAGGAATTTCCTTTTGGCAGTGCATGAAGATTTTCTCACGAATGATTTCCGATACGAAAAAGCGCATTGGGCGATCTGAAATGGCATCTTTATCAAAGTAAGGAGGACTTTCAGGAAGCGCAGCGAGAATACATTCCCAAACGCTATCGATATTGAAACCGTGTAAAGCCGAAATTGGAAAAACATTTGCTTTCGGAAGACGTTCTTGCCAGTAGTCTAGCTTTTTCTTGACATTATCTTGATCGGAAAGATCCATTTTATTGATCAAACAAAGCACTGGAACTTCTAAACGTTGAATACGTTCCAAGGTTTCCTTGTGATTCATTTCTGTTTCCTTCCCATCCGTGATGAAAATCAGAACATCTGCATCGTGAATTGAAGCGTTCACATAGCTCATCATGTTTTCATGAAGCTTGTAAGCCGAATTCACAACACCAGGAGTGTCAGAAAAAACAATTTGAGAATCTTCGTTATTCACGATCCCAAGAATACGGTGTCGAGTAGTTTGGGCCTTGTTCGTTACAATGGATAATTTCTCACCCACCAAACGATTCATCAACGTTGATTTTCCAACATTTGGGCTTCCTACAATATTTACAAATCCAGACTTATGCGCCATGTGTCGCTAATTTTCTGCAAAGAAACGGAATTTTAGGGGATATGGACACAAAAAAGGAAACCTTCCGATGTTGTCAGAAGGTTTCACGAATAATGTATGTCCTCGATTATCGCTTTCCTTTACGCGAACTTGATTTGCGTTGCGTACCAGAACGTTGTGATTTTTGCTTTGTTGTGCTTGATCGTTTATTGACTTTACCCTTGGAACGCTTTGTTGGCGTAGACTTTTTCGTCAAGGTCGTTGTCGTTTTCTTTTTAGTAGTAGTCGTTTGTGGATTCTTCTTTACAACAGTTGTGCTCTGCTTTTTAGTAACTTTCCCATTGTTGGACTTCTTTACAGTAGTTACTTTCTTTCCTCCAACTTTCTTGTTATTCGACTTCACACCAACACTCTTTGTGTGATTGTGACTTTTGTGGTTGGCATGAAAGTGTGGTGAATGAACGTGATGTGCACGGTAATTTCTGTGGGCTCTGTGACATCTGCGAACTGTTGTGAGTCGATAATATGGGCGGTGGTAACGAACAACACGTGGACGATAAACTCTCCAGGCTACTCTTTTCCAAGGCCGGTGCCATTTTGGATAGTAGCCCCAACGGTAAGGTGAATTCCAAGCAACATATCTCGGTCCGTAAAGATGTCTTACGGGTCTCCATGAATTTACATTCACAACGATACGCGCATTTTTTTCATCAGCTGGCTCCAGCATGTATTCTTCTCCGTACAAATCTGAATCGCCGATTACTTGAAGGTTAACTTTTTCTTCTTCAACTTCYTCCATTTCGATTACCGCAACGTCTTGAGATTCTGRTTCTGTAACAGGAACTTGAAGTACYARTGAATGTGTGTTACTATCKRCGTAATCAACAACTCGGATGTAATCTACTTCGCCGTCTTCGTTTAGRTCAAGGTTATTAACGCCRTTRGACTCAGTATTGAGTTTYTTCTCAAAGTCTTCAATGTCTTTGGAYTCTTTGAATAACTCTAAAACGCCATTTAGATCTAAATTATCTCCTTCCAACCCCGTGGAATCGGATTCTTGAGCGAAGGAAAACGTCCCAAGGAGTGCTGTAAATAGTATTAAACTCGCTTTTTTCATGGTGTTGATTTTAAGTGTAACAAATGTTAGACCGATGAGAAAGCGAAAGGTTTAATCAAGTATGGTTTTTTGGTAGTATTTATTTTGTGATGCCTTCCAAACTAGAGGCTTGAAGTTCTTTTTCGTGTTTTTTAATCTCTGGAGTGAGCGTCATAATTCCAATAACTAATATAATAACTTCAAGTACGATAAACCAGACTGAGCGCTCATAGAATACTTTGCGAATTAGCAGTATGATAAAAACCATTGCAGTAATGTATACTACTGAGTGTGCAACAAAAAGAAGAATTTGTGTGGTTCTATCGGAACCTGTTATTTCAAATATGTCAAGCAGGATAAATGCAGAATCAACAATTAATAGAATATAAATCAGCCGAAGGAATTTGAAAGCAGGAGTTTTGGATTGAAAATAATCTACAATTGAGAACAGCCAGATAGATGAGGTAATGGAACCAACAATGGATAGTACTTGATATGATTCAGCTTCCATAAGTTCTTCTCGTGATACGATTTGTAGCACTAAGATCATAAATGGAAGAAAAATCAGGGCAATAAAAATTGCAGTTGGAATTTTAAGTACAACGTTCTTCATCAATTGCCTATTTACATTTTGAGTCCAGCGAGTAGATTGCACCTTGAATCCGAGATCGTTGGTCTTCATCGAAAGCTCTTAAGAATCGAGGATCTTTTTCAAATTGAATACAGGACATATCCACACCATTTTTTTCCAGGAACTTCAGGAAATTGACCTTTCGTTTTTTAGCTATTTTTTCAGATTCTGAATGAATGATGGTTTGTGAAAACTGAATACAAATTTCTGGGTGCTTTTCAATGATCGAGAGTATTTGTTGAACTTCGAATTCTTCTATTTTCTTGACTTCCTTGGGCTGATAATATGCAACCTGACCGCCAAAA
>NVXP01000011.1 GCA_002733985.1 Fluviicola sp.
TCAACTGTGGACTGAGAAGGATTCAATTGTGGGCTGAGAAGGATTCAATTGTGGGCTGAGCGAAGCCGAAGCCCAAATCTACAAAGCTCCAATCATCTCCAAAACCACCGAACGCTTTCTAACCGAAACTGGAACTTCAGATTGATCCGTCATCAGTAAATAACCACCATCGCCTTTGATGAATTCACGGATAAATTTCATGTTGACCAAATGTGATTGATGAACACGGTAAAACCCTTGGTCGCTCAACAGATCATCGAAGTCTTTTAAGGTTCGGGTAACGACAATACGTGTTCCATCCAAGAAAAAGAAAGTGGTGTAGTTGATGTGACTTTCACAGCGCACTATTTCATCGATGTTGACGATGTTGATTTTATCTTGTGCATGTAACGCGAGTCGCTTTGTTGGTCGTTCTTTATTTTTTAGTGAGTCGCTCAAGAGTTTATATTTGACACTCTCATTCAAATGATTTTCTCGGAAACGAGTGAGTGCTGCTTTTAGCTCGTCAGGATCTACAGGTTTCACCAAATAGTCGATGGCAGCATAACGAAAGGCTTTGATTGCATGAGCATCCGAAGCTGTGATAAAAATGATTTTGAAATTAATTTCGGGCAAGATGTCGAGTAAATCGAAACCGCTTCCGTCTTGCATTTGAATATCAAGAAATAGAATATCGGGTTGAATATTCCGCAATAACTTCGCGCCACTTACGACACCTTCCGCTTCTCCAATGATTTCAATGTCTTTGGCGTAGATGGATAAATCCTTTTTGAGTGTTGTCCGTGCTTGTTCAAGGTCGTCAATAATAAGTGCTTTGATCATAGTTTAGTCGATTGATAGGTGGAGAGTGATTTCAGTTCCTGTCGAATAACCTTCTTCGTATAAATCACGAATAATTAGCTCTCCAGTGCCTTTTTCGCGTTTTAGAACGTCCATTCGTTCTTGTGTTACAGCTAATCCCGCTGAAATATGATGGATTTCCTTGCTGTCGCTTTTTAATTCAGCAGAACGTTTTCGTCCAATTCCATTGTCGCGAATGGTACATGTCAAGACATTGTTTTCCTCGGAGAATCGAACGCTTAAGTTCCCACGTTTTCCAGCTTCATTTTCACCAAATTTGAATCCATGTTTGATCGCATTTTCAACAAATGGTTGAATCAACATCGGTGGCAGCGAAATAAAGGATGTTTCAAGATCATCCTCGACAGTTACTGTGTAATCAAATCGATTACCAGTGCAAAATTGCTCAATCATTAAATAATTTTCGAGTGTTTCAATTTCTTCCTGAAGGGTGATGGAAGCTTTACCTGAATTGTCCAAAATACTTCGCATCAAGCGCGAGAACTTTGCGAGGTAATAACGTGCATCGTCTTCTTTGTCTGTTCCAACGAGGGATTGAATTGAATTAAATGCATTGAAAATGAAATGTGGATTCATCTGCAATCGCAATGCTTTGCGCTCCAATTCCATGATTTGATTTTCCATCTTCAATTTTTGCCGTTCTTCGATGCCTTTTCGCTTGGAGCGGTTTAGAATTGCCAAGAAAACCCCTCCTGCTAGCAGGATTCCTCCTAGAATGCAGATCACTAAAAACCACCATGTTTTCCAATAGGGTTGAGCAACTGTAAGTTGAAATGAAATTGGTTTACTCCAAATTCCTTCTTCGTTGCAGGCTTTTACGAGAAAGGTATAGGTGCCAGGGTTTAAGTTGGAATATAGAATACTTCGCTCGACAGATTCAGGTGACCATGATTCATCAAATCCATCCAGTTTCCATTTGTATCGAACTTTGTTTGGAGCATTTTGATTGATTCCGAGAAATTCAAAAGTGATGTGATTTTGATCATGTGTGAGCTCAATCGAATTCCACTTGTTCCAAGTCTTTTTTGCATCGATCTTTTTGTTAGAACGAATGCTTTCATAGTACAATTTCACATCCAATAAATTCACTTTTGGAGCTTGGGTGTTTGGAATCCGTTGGATGCCATTGTAGTGATTGAGCCCATTGATTGTTCCAAACCAAATTGAACCGTCCTTGTCTTTAAAAACAGAATTTGTACACGTTTCAACTCCCGCAAATCCTTCTTCACCTGCAAAATGGATGCGTTCCTTGATCACGCGATTTTCATTCAAATAGAGGTAATCAAGTCCTTTTTCTGAGCCAATGATTAGGTTGTTGTCGTCATCAACTGCGAGAAGATAGATATTCGATGAGGTCAGTGCTTTCGAGTTGAGCTCATGTATTGCTCGGTTTTTTGAATAAAGTCCTACTCGGCAGACACCTTTTCCCGCGGTTCCAATCCACAAGTTTCCAGATTGATCTTCGCAAAATGAGCGAATAGTATTGGACGTTAATCCGTCCTCTTCTGAGATCCGAATACTAGGTTTTTGATTGGCAATTTGTCCAATTCCCGCATTCTCGGTTCCGTACCAGATTCTGTTCCATTTATCGCAATGTAGGGCCGTTGTCCAATCATCGAGCAAACCATTTTTCTTGCCAAATTGGGTAATGTTTGGCGAGTTATTGGTCCAAGAGAGTGAAAATACTCCGTCGCCGCCAGTTGAAATCCAAGCGATTCCATTTTTATCTGTGATGACAGACCGGATGAGCATTCGTTTGAATTCAGGAAGTGCTTCGAAGGAATTTCCATCGTATACGTAAATTCCATCGCGCTCTGTTCCAAGAATAATTCGTCCGTTTGCCTCGCCTATCGATTTCACTTTGATGTTTTCGAAGCCATTCTGTTCATTAAAATTCGTCCACTTGTTGTTGGAGAGAACACTTACGCCCTTCTTTGAGTTTCCCACCCAAAGGGATCCTTCCGAATCCCGAAAAACGGAATAGATAAAGTTTCCGCCCAGTCCATCTGCTTCAGTATAAGTCGTGAACTGTCTCCCTAGATAATGTGATGCTCCTCCGCCAGAAGTTCCGATCCAATAATTACCGTTTACATCTTCGCAAACGGTTCGAACATGATTATTAGTGAGCCCGTGCTCCTGATTTAAGTTAGAAAATTGCTTGCTATTTGGATTGTATTGGATGATCCCTGTTAGTGTTGAGAACCAAATGAGTCCTTTTGTGTCAATCGTGATTCCATGTACTGTTTGTCGATACAATTCATGGTGATAATCAATCCGTGAAAATGTTTTACCGTCATATCGATAAGCACCGTCGCCATAGGTTCCTATCCAATAGTTTCCATTTGAATCTGGAGTGATAGATGCAATTGAATTGGTCATGACAGCGTTTTTCTCGCCATAGTCAATGAGTTTGTAGCGACCATTTTCTTGGATTAACTGATAAAATCCACTTGCTGTTCCAAAATAGATGTGATTTTCATCCTTAACAGAAAGTGTACGAATGTTTTTATCTACTAGGTCGATCTTTTCCAAAAGATCAATGAATTTCCCGTTTTCAAATTTCACTAATCCTCGATCGGTTGCAAGAAACAGTTGATTTTTGGAATCGAACGTTAGCTTATGAACACGATTTCCATTGCTGAAATTGGTAAACTTAATGCCGTCGTATTTTGACAGTCCTGCTTTCGTTGCGATCCATAAATTATCTTCTGAATCTTCTTTGAGGTCATAAACGTAATTACTACTCAAGCCGTCCTGTTCAGTCAGGGTTTTGAACTTCCATCCATCAAATGAATTGATTCCACCACCATACGTTCCCATCCAAATGTATCCACGAGAATCTTGAATGATACTGTAAACTTGAGATTGTGCAACACCGTTTTTGACCGAGTAATTTTTGAAATTGTACTGTTGAGCATACCCGCTGGTTGCGAATAATAAGATGATCAATTGTAGAAATAGTCCTTGTTTCAAGTGCACGGGAATTTGAATAATCAAATATAGGAAACAGTTTCGGGTAAGTCCTCGACGAATAATAAAAGGAAGGCTACGAATTCTAGGTGAATCCTAAATTAGAGTAAAATACAAGGAATGATACGTGCTTTTTGGATCACATTGATGAGGTTTTGGCGAAAATATCGTCGGAAGTTGGGGTTGTTCGTTCTCGCTGTTTTCATGATTTGGTATTACGATTGCCTCCCGGAAACACTTTTTACAAATCCACGATCGACCGTTTTACTTGATACGAATGGAAAATTGTTGAATGCGACCATTGCTGATGACGGACAGTGGAGATTTGCTCCGTGCAAGAAAGTTTCTCCTAAGGTTGCCATTTGTTTAATCGAATTTGAAGACAGGGAGTTTTTGTCACATAGAGGAGTCAACTTTCTATCCTTGGGTCGTGCGTTCATTCAAAATATCTCGAATAGAAAAGTTGTCTCCGGTGCGAGTACCATCAGTATGCAAGTGATTCGTTTGATGGAAAAAAATCCACCAAGAACCTATGTTCAGAAAGTCTACGAAATTTTACTTGCTACGCGGATGGAAATGAGCTATTCCAAAGAAGAAATTTTGGCAATGTATGCTTCCAATGCGCCGTTTGGCGGTAATGTAGTCGGAGTCGATGCTGCGTCATGGCGATATTTCAATCGTCCTTCATCACAATTGAGCTGGTCCGAGAGCGCGACTTTGGCTGTTCTTCCAAATGCGCCTGGATTGATTCATCCTGGGAGAAATCGAGAAGCACTCACTAAAAAACGCAACCGTCTGCTGAAGCATTTGTATAAAGAAGGGATCATTGATAAAATGCAATGTGAATTGGCTTTGGCGGAAAGTATTCCGAATCGACCACTTCGTTTGCCTCAAAAAGCATCACACCTGCTACAGAAGTTTATTGCTGAGGGAAGACGAGGACAGACAATTCAATCTACTTTGAACATTGATTTGCAATCGCGTGTAACGCGAGAATTAGTTGCGCACCAGCAGTTTTTGGCACATAATCACATAGAAAATGGAGCTGTGATTGTTGCGTCTGTGAAAACGGGAGAAATTTTGTCCTATGTCGGGAATGTAGAGAGAGCTGATGGTTCAAATGAGTCTTTCGTGAATTGTGCGAATGCGCCACGGAGTTCAGGAAGTGTGCTGAAACCATTTCTCTATGCAAAGAGTTTGGAGGCTGGCATTATCACTCCTAAAATGCTGCTGCCCGATGTTCCATCCAAATTTGGAAACTTCTCTCCTTTAAACTATGCAAGAACCTATGATGGATTTGTGCACGCTGATGATGCCCTCGCACAAAGTCTGAATATTCCCTTCGTTCATTTATTGAACAATTATGGCTTGGGGAAATTTCACCGAAACTTGAAACAATATGAATTCAACACCATCAATCGATCTTCGCGACATTATGGACTTTCGTTGATTTTAGGTGGGGCAGAAATTAGTTTGGAAAACCTCACAAATGCATACACTCGAATGGCACAAGAAGTGAATTCAGGAAAGTCGATTGGGATTCATTGCGATAAAATGGATAAACAAGAAGCAGTTCCATCGCGCACGAATCCTGCATCCCTGTATGAAATGTTTGAGGTGATGACCAATTTGAAACGACCGGGAAATGATCATCATTGGGAGTTTTTTGATTCATCTCGGAAGATTGCTTGGAAAACGGGAACGAGCTTTGGCTTTCGGGACGCATGGTCGATTGCTATTACACCTGATTATGTGGTGGCCGTTTGGGTAGGAAATGCTGATGGAGAAGGTCGACCAGGATTAACAGGCTTTCAAGCGGCCGCTCCACTTTTATTTCGGATTGTAAATCAACTTCCAAGTAATGGAGAATGGTTCAAAGTGCCGAGGGAATATCAGTCAACGATTTCACTGTGTCCTGAAAGTGGACTTCGCGCAAATGAGTATTGTCCAGAAAAGGTGAGATCAACAGTTCCAACTTCGTGCTTGGAAAGAAGTGCGTGTTCCTATCATCAACAAATTCATGTCGACCCGAGTTCAACGTTCCGCGTGACGGATGAATGCGTAGCTGTTTTCGAGATGAAACATCCAGTTTGGTTCATACTACCTCCAATAAATGCGCAATATTATCAATTACATCATCCGAATTACAAAGATTTACCGCCGTGGATGGATGGTTGTGGAGTCAATAGCTCAAGACATAATTTCTATCTTCGCTATCCCACCAATAATACTCGAATTCAACTTTCGCGAGATTTGGACGGAACAAAAGGAGCAATTGTTTTGGAAGCGAGCTGTCGGAACAAATCAACGACGATTTATTGGCATTTGGACGATCATTTCCTAGGTACAACATCTACATTTCATCAAATGAGCTCAACTCCAGAACCTGGAATGCATCGACTCACCCTGGTTGATGAAGTAGGGGCAACTCAGACAATTTTATTTGAAGTGATTAGATAAGGATATTGATACTTACTTCAACAAACTCAAATTCATCTTATTGGGACAAATAATCCGATCGCTTCGCTTTACGATTTGTCACCACTTTGAATTAACTCAGTATCCCTTGTTTCGTTCAATAAACTAAACCTACTTAATATGTAATCGGATAATCGGAAAGCGAAGCGATCGAAGAATCGAATCATCTCTTACTTCAACAAACGCAAATACATCTGAACGGTGTTTTCCAACCCGAAATAAAGCGCATCTGAAATCAAAGCATGACCAATTGAAACTTCCTTAAGCGCGGGAGTGTTTTCTTGGAAAAAGCGCAAATTGTCAAGACTCAGATCATGTCCAGCGTTAATCTCCATTCCCAATTCTGCTGCAAGTTCTGCTGCTGTTATATACGCTGAAATCGCTTTCTGAGGATCATCCCCATAGTTTTCGGCGAATGGACCAGTATACAATTCAATTCGATCTACACCTGATTTTGCTGCGTATTCAATATTTTGCAGATCAGTATCAATGAAAATTGCAGAACGGATTCCTTCTGATTTAAATGTTGAGACAAGATCTTTCAGTTGATCCAAGTGTTTTTTTGTGTCCCACCCTGCATTCGATGTCAAAACACCAGGCGGATCTGGAACCAAGGTTGCTTGGGTTGGTTTTACATCGAGAACAAGTTCCATGAATCGATCATTCGGATAACCTTCGATATTGTATTCTGTTGTGACGACTTTTGCCAAATCCATGACATCTTGTCGCGTTATATGACGCTCGTCTGGTCGAGGATGAACAGTAATGCCTTCAGCTCCAAATCGCTCACAATCCAAGGCTACTTGTACAACATTTGGCGTGTTTCCACCCCGTGCATTACGCAATGTTGCAATTTTGTTCACATTTACACTTAATTTCACTGACATACGGTACGATTTTTGTCTTTACAAACGTAACAACTATATGAGTATTAACCTGAGTTCGTTTAAAAATTAAAACTCAGTCGCTCATGAATTCTAATATTTGAAACAAATCGATGAAGGATTAGCGTACTAACTCTAATTGTTTTGACGTTAAAGATGGAAGGAGTGTTGTGTGACTTATTAATTATTGATCCATATGTGTCAGTAGCTTATTCGTTTGATTTTATCGTAATAGCCCGCTATTACTCAAAAAAATGAACCTATAATCTAATCGATACAGATGAATTCTGAGCTCGATTTTTAATCGGACTCAGGTTATTTATTACCTTAGCAAAAGAAATGAGAGCAAAAGATTTAATTACAGATGAGATTCCGCCACTGATGCATACGGACAGTGGGGAAAAGGCCTTGAGCTGGATGGAAGAGTTCAAAGTGTCGCACTTAGCTGTCCTAAAAGAAGGGAATTTTGTAGGAGTTGTTTCCGAGGCAGATCTACTCGATCAAGTGGACTTGGAACCGACCTTGGATAAACTCTTTCAGCATCTGCCACGGCCATTTGCTTATGCGGGAGATCATATTTACCAAGTTTTATCAAGTATTGCAGAGTTCAAGCTAAGTCTTATTCCAATCTTGGATAATGATGAAAAATACCTTGGTTGCACAGGCGTTCATCATTTATTAACCTTAATTGCAAATACTGGAAGTATTAAGGAGAACGGTGGAATTTTAGTCTTGGAAATGGCCCGAACGGATTATTCGATGTCCGAAATCGCACAAATTGTTGAAAGCAACGACGCGAAAATTTTGAGCTCATACATTATGACTTCACCAGATTCTACAAACCTTGAAGTAACACTAAAAATAAACACTATTGAGTTGGATCGAATCATCCGAGGTTTCGAACGCTATGAGTACACCATTAAAGCATCTTTCCAAAAGAGCCAGTACAGCGAAGATTTGAAATTTCGATACGATGCACTCATGAACTATTTGAATTTTTAAAAATGAATGTTGCAGTATACGGTCAAAGAGTAACCAAACAAACCGCGGTTTATTTCATGGAATTCCTCGGTGTGTTGAAGGATTTCGGCTGGAATCCTGTTGTGCATTCTGATCTAAAAGAGATTCTAGTTAAGAAAATAGGACTTTCAAAAGATACCGACGAATTTAGTTCATACAAAGATTTACAGACAGGAATTGATTTAAGCTTTAGTATTGGTGGTGATGGAACCTTCATGAAAAACGTGAAATATGTACGTGACTCAGGAGTTCCAGTTTTAGGTATTAACACAGGGCGTTTGGGATTCTTGGCAAATGTAAGTCGTGATCAAATCCAAGAAGCAATGGATTTGGTGCACCAGAAAAAATTCGTTCATCAGAAGCGTTCGATGATAAAAATCGAAACGGAAGACAATATTTTCGGTGATAACAATGTCGCACTGAATGAGGTTGTCCTTCAGAAAAAGGATACGTCATCGATGATTACGGTGCACGCAGAGCTCGAAGGAAAGTACTTGAATTCGTACTGGGCAGATGGATTGATCGTGGCAACGCCTTCTGGTTCTACAGCGTACAGCTTAAGCTGTGGTGGTCCGATTATTACGCCAGGATGTCAAGTGCATATATTAACTCCAATTGCCCCTCATAATCTGAATGTACGACCTATGGTTGTGCCAGATCATATGCCAATCAAATTGTCTGTTGAAGGGCGAAGCCGCCGATTCCTAGCAAGTTTAGACGGGCATTCTATGAGTATTAGACAAGGGGAAGAGATCTTTGTAAGCAAGGCAGATTACATGATAAACGTGATCAAATTCGAAGACAATAACTTCCTTGATACCATTCGAAACAAAATGTTGTGGGGAATTGACAAGCGCAATTAATCCGATACTTCAGGTCACATTTTAAGGATGGCAGGATGTTTGTCTATTATATTCTTAGTTGAAAATAGTATTTTAGCAATTCAAATAAAAAATCATTTATGATACGATTACTTTTTACCTTATTCTCAGTAGCACTCATGAGTACGAGCGTACTAGCAGCTGGAACTGGAAAAGACAAAGCGAAAAAGCCGAAAAAACCAAAATTGGAGAACGGGATTTACGCACAGTTTAAGACAACAAAAGGATTGATCATTATCAAATTGGAGCACGAAAAGGCACCAATGACAGTTGCCAATTTCATTGGTTTAGCTGAGGGTAAATTCAATGCGGATACCAGTGAATACAGCGAAAAATTCTACGATGGATTGAAATTTCACCGTGTCTTGAAAGATTTCATGATTCAAGGTGGAGATCCACTTGGAACAGGAACTGGGGGGCCAAATCACCGATTTGAAGATGAATTTCATCCAGATTTGAAACACACTGGACCTGGTATTTTGTCAATGGCTAATTCTGGACCAGCAACGAATGGAAGTCAGTTTTTTATCACGCACAAGGCAACACCTTGGTTGGACGGAAAACATTCTGTTTTTGGACATGTGATTTATGGTCAGGATGTTGTGAACGCAATTGAAGCTGATGACATCATGACAAAAGTGAAAATCATTCGCAAAGGAAAAGAAGCGAAAAAATGGAACGCAACAGAGCAATTTGCGCGTGTTCAAACTGAAATTCAGGACAAGCAGTTAAAAGAAGTAACATTGTTCATGGCAAAAATGGAAGAAGCGGGAGAATATCCTTCTGTTATTCAAGCGTGTCAAGAAGTGAAGCGTTTAGATCCAAGTCAAGCAGCAGCGATGGATGCGAAGATTGCTAAAACAACTGAGGTAATGGAAGCTGAAAAAGCAGCTCTTCAGGCACGTATCGATAAGATATCGAAAATGAAGCCACCTGCGTACAACGAATTGATGTACAAGGAGATTTTGAAAGATTATCCGAATGCGAAACAGAATCCTTCAGGATTGGTTTACATTATTGATAATCCAGGTGAGAGCTTGAAACCTTCAAAAGGAAGCAGAATGTCTGTTGATTACCGTGGAACTTTCCGTTTGACAGGTAAGCAGTTCGATGCATCTTATGACCGTGGGAAACCAATGGATTTCCAATACAAAGTAAACCGAATGGTTCTTGGCTTTGAAGAAGGCCTTGGATTGATGGGGAAAGGTGGAAAAGGGAAAATTTTCATTCCTTATCACGCAGCCTATGGTGCTAATGGACGTGGAGCAACTATTCCTCCATATTCTGACTTAGTATTCGAACTTGAGATTAGAGATGTTCAGGCTGCTCCAGTTGAGAAACATGAGCACCACGATGGAGACGGTCATAATCACGACGGTCACAATCACTAGAGAAAAATTAAGGATGCATCCCGATAGTTATTAGGAGCATCAAGACTTTGAAACAATAGTTTCAAATTATATAAAATCCCTGATCGTTAAGGTTGGGGATTTTTTTTGTTTAAGAATTAGAGAGGACGTTTTTTAGTGGGGTTAGATTCGGGGTTTGCTAATATTCTATTTCGCAATATTGCGAAATAGATATATGAGGATATTGGGATCAATCCACAAGAGTAAATGTCGCTTTTGAATGGTAGAGTGAACTAACTATGAATTGAGAATAGGTATTATCTCATTGGACTATATGAAATCCACATCCTTTAGTGGAATTGTTTTCGGGTTTTGCTAATATTCTATTTCGCAATATTGCGAAATAGATATATGACGATATGGGCGATCAATCCACAAGAGTAAATGTCGCTTTTGAATGATAGAGTGAGCTTAGTTATGAATTGAGAATAGGTATCATCCCATTAGACTATATGAAATCCACATCCTTTAGTGGAATTGTTTTCGGGTTTTGCTAATATTCTATTTCGCAATATTGCGAAATAGATATATGAGGATATTGGGATCAATCCACAAGAGTAAACGTCGCTTTTGAATGAGAGAGTGAACTTAACTATGAATTGAGAATCGGTATCATCCCATTTGACTATATAAAGTCCACATCCGTAGACTTCACCATATACGTATCTCCAGATTGAGACGAAACCTGAATGAAGTTCTTGTCATTAACTTCAGTTTCAAGAACTTCAACCTGATCCCCTTCTTTCAGCGTTGCTGAGGTCATCTTATTGGATTCTTTATACGTCGGGATGCTTTCTTTCGTTACGACTGCGAAACGCGTCTGCTCAGAGTAATTAGACGCGCCGTAAGCAATGACTAGCGCAGAAATCATACAGCAGAAACTCAGGAAGCCTAGGGCAATGAACAAACGTTTGTAAGAAAGGTCTTTCATTCGTAGGAATAAAATCGTGCAGATTGCCAAAACGAAACTGAATACAATTGCCAAGACAGACCATGTCATTCCTGAAAAACCGTACAAAATTGATTCAAATCGATTGAGCCGTGGCTCCCAAATTTTCCCAGGATTGAGTTTCGTATAGCAGATCTGGATTCGATCTTTTGCATCTGCGTCCGCAGGAGATAACTTCAATACTTTTTCGAAGGACCAAATTGCTTTTCCATATTGTTCTGCTTCAGAATTCGCCAAACCAAGATTATAGTAAGAAGCAACATCATTCGGTGTTTCTGCTAAAGAAGCATGAAATTTCTCAATAGCCAACACATAGTTCGAATCTTGAAACGCCTTAATTCCTTCGTCGAAGTTAGAGCCAGCAAAACTGACTATAGGAAAGAATAGTGCTATGAATAAAAAGAACTGCTTCATACCTTCAAGGCTTTTAAGATTGACTCGAGCTGATTGAATGCAGGCTGACGGAGGTCATTTGATAATCCAAATCCAAATCGAGATTCTTCACATGTAGTGAACAAAGCACGAACTCGAACGATTAACTCATGTTGATCAGAAGCTTTCAGGTAAGAATAGATCTCATCCTTGCTCAATATACGTTCTGTATCCGTGATTTCCATTTTACACTCAAATGCTTTTCGCAAAGCGCGCTCGATGCTTGAATAATACGCATCATTCTCACCCGAAGCGAGTAATGACTTGGACAAAACAACGAATGAATGAAGTTCTTTGTCCTTTTGCTGAATCGCCTGTTTTGATTCAATTTCATCTGCAGATTGTTCGCGTCTTCGAACGAAGAAGACAAAGAAGAAAGCACACACTAAAGGGGCACTAACCCCTGACCAGAATAAGGGTGTTCCAAAAATTGATTTGGTCGAGCGGACTTCTTTTTTTAGACGAATATCAGCGGCGTTATGCGTGTATATAGCTTCATCAGCAACTGAAGGTTTGGTGTTTGCAGCAATAAAATCTACGTCTTTTACAACGTAAACAGAATGACAAGGACTCTTCACTGTTACATATTGTGCTGTAATTGGATCAAAATAGGAAATGCTAGTTCCCGGGATTCTTACCTTGCCCTTAGTCGAAACTTGGATATTGAATTCATAGGAGATTGTTCCCTCGGCACCATTTACACCATAAGATATATCCTTATTGATAATTGGATCGCCATAAACAATTAAGCCTTTGGGAAGATTGAGTTCAGGCTCTAAGCTGTTTTGAATATTACCAATCCCTTCAATTCCAATAATTAACTTAAAAACGTCTCCCTGTTTCACACGATTCGTGTCGATCATTCTCGTAATGATAAACTCCCCAACGGCTCCAATAAAGTCGTTTGGGGCATTTCCTGGAAGTGGCTTGATTTCAACTGTTGCACCATTCGACCTAAGGGAAAATCCTTTAAATCCTTGAATGACATCCATGGTAAACGGGTCGAGAATAAACAAGCCTGTTCCCGAAGGGAAAACCAAATTCCTGTCGTATTCAAGCGTGAAATAATTAGTGCCCTTAAAATATTCTTCTCGAATTTTGAGTTGGCGTGAAGTATTCGTTAACGTTTGGAATTCAATTCCTTTTCGCTGAATAAATGTGTTGTAATTTCCAATACGTGAAGGTTGAAAACGCGAATAAACTTTTGCGCCAACGACAATTGATTCACCTTCGAAGATAGAGCTTTTACTTGTTTGAATGACTCCAAAAGCAGGCTCTGAACGTTGCTGAGCGCTAATTTGGCCATTATTCAAATGTATTTTCTTCGCAACATTGATTGTGATCATGTTGGATTGATACGCTTTTCCTGTTCTACTTTTAATGTATGCAGGTCCAATTTTATACGTTCCGGGTTTTGAAAATGACCCCGTTTCTGTATAAGTATAGATTACAAGAACGTCGCCAGTGTTGTAATCCATTTGGTAGTTCATACCAGTAGAAATTGAACCACTATTGTTAAAAGAACTTGGGATATTGTCGATTTGGGAAGTGCCTTCAATATTCGATTCTGTTTTGAATACAATCGTTTCTCCAACTTCAACATTGATCTTTGTAGAAGACAAAATAACTTCTGCTTTCTGCGAGAATGCTGAAAAACAGAAACAAATACTGATGATGGAGAGAACCTGCTGTGTCATTACTTACCAGTCTTTTCCAGATTTAGCGCTTCGCCCGCCRGCACCTGCACCCATCATTTTACGCTTCGTTTCGCCCTCTTTCTTGGCTAGTTTGTCTAAGGTGCGTTCCACCATTTGATTGGATAGTTTACTTCCAGATGCTTCGCCAGAACCACCACCTTGACTAGAGTTTCCCTGACTATTTTGACCTTGTGAGCCCTTAGATTGTGAACCTTTACTTTCACCTTGTTGACCCTGACCATTTTTTTGATCACCACTTTGTCCTTTGTCGCCTTGATTTCCGTCACCAGAATCTCCCTTATTTGGATTTTTTGGCTTCGGTGGGGGRGTTCGTTGTTCCTGTATTTTTCGAACAGCTTCTGAAAGATTRTAACGTGTTTCTTCGTCGTTTGGATTGTTTCGAAGCGCTTCCTTGTATGATTCAACAGCCGCTTCGTAGTTTTTCTGACGCATTTGAGTATTGCCAATATTGTGCATAGCATCACCGCGTTCACGCTTATTTACTTTGGCGCTTGTTCCTTGTTTGTAGATTCTCTCAGCTCGTTCAAAATCTCTTGAACGGTAAGCCGATTGTGCCATTTCATCAGAAAAGTCAATGTCGTCTGGTGCTTTCTTTTGAGCTGATTCGTAGTATTTAAGTGCCTTTACGTAATCTTTGTTTGCATATGCTTTTCGTGCGACTAACAATGAATCACGCCACACGTCATCATCCTGTGCATAGGAGAATGAACTCGTGAACAAAATCACTAAAATGACGAACTTACTATTCATTTTATCTATTCAATATTTGAAACCAATGTTTCAAGGCCTTGATGCTCCAATAATTATCGAGACACATCGGCTCATTTTTTAATCCATTTATCAAGCAGACCAACATAATTTTTCGACCAAAGTAAGAATGCGAGCCAGAATAGAATCGCTAAAAACAAAGGCACTTGGTATCGCTGTTGCTTAATATCGAAGTCTAAAGTATCAATTTTGGTTCGCTTCATTTGATTTATTTCTGTTAATAAAGCTGAAAGATCTGGAAATTCACTTGAACTCACAGTCGCAGTGCCACCTGTCTGAGTAGCCAGTTTTTGGATGAAAGCTTCATTTAACTTCGAAACAACCGTTTTTCCACGTGCGTCCGTTTTGTATCCTAGATTTGGTCGATAAGGATTTTTCGGGATAAGTCCCCCTTTTTTCGTTCCAATTCCTAAAATTGAAAGCTGCAGGTTTTTCTCTTTTAGATCTTTGATTGACCTATCTAAACTTCCTTCATGATCTTCCCCATCAGTGATCAAAATGATTCCTTTTGTCGTTTTTTGCTTTGAGAACATTTTCGAGGAAATTCCAAGGGCCATTCCAATGTTGGTTCCTTGGCTTGAAATCATGCTCGTTTCAATATCCTCAATGAATAATTTTGCCGCTCCGTAATCGCTTGTCACGGGTAAATGAACAAATGCGTTATTGGCAAATAATGAAATCCCGATTTTCTCACCGTGTAGGTTGTTGATCAATTGAATCAGTGCACGTTTTGAAATGTCCAAGCGCGAAAAGTCAGCTGAAATATCTCTGGTATTCATGGAGTTTGAAATATCCAATGCGACGACTAACTCAAGTGACTCTGAAGTTCCTTTCACTTTCTTAGTTCCGTAAACGGGTTGACTAATTGCGATAATCAATAAGATGATGGCGTTTCTAAAAAAGAAGAACTTCAAGAAAGCACTCATAGAAGATACGGGGCGCAAAAAGGATTGAGCGACTCGTACGCTTGCCGAAGCTGCAATTTTATTTGTGCGTAGTAAATTGAAAATGAAAATCCCAAGAACTGGTATCATCACTATTAATAGGTAAAACGCCGAAGGGAAAATGTATCCCAGCTTATCACTTGACACATTTCCAAACCACCCCAATGAATTGGTCAGTAGAATGTACAATAGCCAGAAAATAACTTCCCAAACGAGAACCCCAGTGAGGATCAATTTTAAGCGATATGTGAATTTCTGCTTAATCATTTTGCTTGAAGACGAGGTAATTTGCTGACCAGGTGATGAGGGCTAAAATAAATGCCCAATTTAAAAATGCTGCGGGGTTTGCTGGAGGCTCAGATTTGAAGTGTTGATTCTCAATCTTTCGTTTTTCCAGTGTTTCAATCTCTTTATAGATTTTCCGTAAACTTTCTTCATCAGTCGCTCGGAAGTATTTACCTCCTGTCATTTTAGCGATTTTTTTCAATTCAGGTTCATTGATTTCTACGGGCATCGTTTGATAATGCGTTCCAAACGTTGTCACAACCGGAGATTTCGCGGTTCCATAGCTTCCTACACCAATGGTGTAAACGCGAACATTTTTTGCTTTGGCGAGAGATGCTGCTTCCAATGGGGATGTTTTTTCTGGGTCGCCTCCGTCCATTCCATCAGTCAATAGAATGACCACTTTGGATTTGAGACTATCACTTCGCAATCGTGTAACTGCCAATCCTAAGCCTTCGCCAATAGCGGTTCCTCCTTCTAGGTAATCTCCGCTGATCCCATCTATTTGTTGCTTGAGAATCGAGTAGTCCAATGTTGGGGGACATGCAGTATGTGCGGCACCAGCATAAGCAACTAATCCTATGCGATCGCCTTTTCGACCATCTACAAATTCCTTGGCAACTTCTTTTGCCGCTTCCAATCTGTTTGGCGTGAAATCCATTGCGAGCATCGAACCAGAAACATCCATGGTGATCACAATATCGATTCCATCCTTGTAATCCTTCTCAGAATTATCATAGTTCGCCCAGTGAAAGGGTTTTGCCATTGCAAAAATCAGTAAGGCAGCAATAAGCCCATAAATAACGAGATTGATTTCTCTAATTCGGCCGATCCAATTTGATCCCAGAGCGCGCTGATGACTTGCGCTTCCACTAAATTTCACTTCGCCTTTTCGTGATCGTTCAAATCGATAAATAATAAATAGAACGAACGGAATTATGCACAGCAGCCAAAGCCAGTGTGAAGAGAAGAATTCATATTCCCAAAATCGTATGTTCCAGTTAGTCAACATTGTCAAAGTCCAGTGGACTAGTTTCAGCTATTATTTGTTTTACAAGGGTCGATTGTCTTAGAATCGAAATCATATCAGGTTTTGATTTGGCAAATTTCACCATATCTGATTGTGAAAGAATCCGTGCAATAGTATCTACAGTTTCATTATTTAACCCTTGTTTCGTTAAAATGATTCTAGTTTGTTCTGTTGTTTTATCAAGCAGGGAAATAGTGTAGCGAGAAGTCAAGTAAGATCGCAAGATGTAGGAGAGTTCTACAAAATGTTCTTTCATTTGATTTTTATTCCATAATTCACTTTTGTCCAATGCCTCAACTGCCTTGATTGTTCGATCCTTCAAATTCATCGGACGGATATTTTCTCGGTTTTCAAATTCGCGGTCCCATCGCCTACGACGAGCAATCAACCAACCAAAGAATAATGCACCAATGATAATTGCGATCCACCACCAATTTTGCTTGATGAATTTCATGGGTGAAAAGGGCACATCTGGAAGTTCAGTATAGTTTTCTCGTATCCCGTATAGATCAACATCTTTTCTTGTTGCAACCAGAGTTACTTCGATCGCAAGATCGTCAAATCGATACGTAGAATCATTGATGCTAATTGTAGGTCCTGGAATAATGTATTCGCCATCTTCCCACGCGGTAACAATGTATTCACCAATCCATTTCTTATTCATCCCCAACACGATGATTGTATCTCGAAAGATTTCGATTAATTCAAATTCAGCACCTTTTTTGGAAAGAGATCCTCCTTGGACTTTGAATCGTGCTTCTATGAGATCGTGCTTTTCCGGAAACGCGAGTGTATCAGTGAGGGATGTTTTGACAATATATTTGATTGAAACTGGTTCACCGATTAGGATAATGTCTCGCGAAACTTCCTCAGAAAGTTGCTGGGTAAGACCGTTGAAAGTCGAACCGAAGAAGAGCAGGAAGTAAAGAGTATATTTCATCATCTACTTTTAAATAAATAAATGAGAGGTTTGATATAATCTTCTTGCGTCCCAATGGAAGCATAATCAATTCCTGAGCGCTTAAATTCTTTGAAAAGTTCCTCTTCGAATCGTTCGAAATTATCGGCGTGTAATTGTTTTGCACTTGCACTGTTTGAATTCACCCAAGTCGTTTCTCCAGTTTCTGCATTGAAAAGTTGGATGATCCCAATATTAGGTAATTCGCTTTCTGATTGGTCAAACAATCGAAGTGCGACCATGTCGTGTTTCTTTCGAGAGACCTTCAATCCCTCCATGTAATCGTTTTCATCTACAAAATCACTGATCACAAAAGCAATTCCACGTTTTTTCTGCGTGTTTCTGAAAAACTTGAGGGCTTCATTAATATTTGTACCCTTGTTTTCAGGTTTCAATTCGATCAATTCACGTAAAATAACAAGTGCATGTTTTCGGCCTTTACCAGGAGCAATGTATCGTTCAACTTTATCTGAAACGAAAATCGCCCCAACTTTGTCATTATTTGCAATGGCGGAAAATGAAAGCAATGCCGCAATTTCAAGTGCGAGATCTTTTTTCGTTTTTTCCTGTGTACCAAAATCTTCGGAACCTGAGACATCGATAATCAACATTACGGTTAGCTCGCGCTCCTCATCAAAAACCTTTACGTATGGTTCATTGAATCGAGCGGTGACGTTCCAATCTATTGTTCGTACTTCGTCTCCAAAATGATAGTCTCGAACTTCGCTAAACGTCATTCCACGACCTTTGAAGGCAGATTGGTATTCACCAGAGAAAATATGTCTAGTGAGCCCTTTTGCCTTGATCTCAAGGTGTCGGATTTTGCTTAAAAGTTCTTTCGTATCCATTTGTTGGAGGTGGTTTAAGGTACCTCGACTTTATTTATGATTTTAGAAATTATATGAGCTGCCGTCATGTTTTCTGCTTCAGCTTCGTATGTTAATCCAAGTCTGTGCTGCATTACATCAGGTGCAATTGCTCTCACATCGTCGGGGATTACGAATCCACGTCCATTTAAGAAAGCATACGCTTTTGCCGCCAATGCGAGGTTAATACTCGCACGAGGTGAGCATCCAACAGAGATCATTGGTTCAAGATAGTCAAGGCCCGCTTCAGCCGGTTCACGTGTCGCAAATACGAGATCAACGATGTATTGTTCAATTTTCTCATCCAAATAGACTTGCTTCACAAGAGATCGACAACGAGCAATATCATCATAAGAAATTACGTGGTTTACAGGAGAAAGGCCTCCTTCACGAACATTCGAACGAATAATCTGCTGCTCTTCCTCCTTCGAAGGGTAACCCAAGGAAACTTTGAGCATGAAACGATCGACTTGTGCTTCAGGTAAAGGATATGTTCCCTCTTGCTCAATAGGATTTTGCGTAGCAAGTACTAAAAATGGTTTTGGTAATGGATATGTTTGATCTCCAATGGTAATTTGTCGTTCCTGCATCGCTTCGAGTAGCGCACTTTGAACTTTCGCTGGAGCACGGTTGATCTCATCAGCAAGCACGAAATTGGAGAAGATTGGACCTTTTTTCACTGTAAACGATTCACTTCTCTGATTGTAGATCAATGTACCCGTAACATCAGCAGGAAGTAAATCTGGTGTAAATTGAATTCTACTGAATTCAACGTTTATTGCATCTGAAAGTGTTTTAATAGCGAGTGTTTTCGCTAAACCAGGAACTCCTTCGAGTAAAACGTGACCATCAGCGAGAAGCGCAATTAAGAGGCGATCAATCATGTAAGATTGACCAACAATTACTTTACCAACCTCCTTTCGGAGCATGTCGATAACTTGTGCTTCAACTTTGATTTTCTCACTCACGATTCTCAGCGCTTCGGCTGGATTCATCGGGTTGTTATTCGTTTCCTCCATGGTGTTCTTTAAGATCAAACAAAAATGTAAAGATAAGAGCGGAAGGTTTTGGATTTGCTGTTAAATATTGTTAACATTGTTTGTAATCAAACTGCTATTCAGCCATTATGGAAGTTAGAAATTGTAATGAATGTGGCCAAAAATTATTGGGTCGCAAGGATCAGAAATTTTGCTCAGACTATTGCAGAAACGGTTTTAATAATCGCCAAAATCAAGATGCCACAAAATACATTCGCAGAATCAACAATATTCTGAGAAAAAACCGTCGAATACTGACTGAGCTGAACCCAAAAGGGAAAATCACGATGGACGGAATTCGAATGGCAGAGGAGGGCTTCAATTTTCATTACTTCACAAACACATATGTTACGAAGAAAGGGGCGACGTATTTCTTTTGTTACGATCAGGGATATTTAAAGCTTGATGGTGATCAATACATGTTGGTTCAGAAGCAGGATTATGTGACGTAGTTTCCTCCGAGGAGTGATTGCAGCCGAACTCCGAAATCTTACGACCACAATTCCGCACTTTTTTCAATTTTTTTGGTTAATCGATGAATATTTTTGCAAAAGAACGTGTAGTTGGGACTTCAGCAAGTCGTTCCCAAGGAATAATCACATTTACAGATCGTTTTGAATTCTGCGCAACGATTAAAACCAATCCTTCAGCGCTGAACCTATAATTGTTTTGAATGATTTCCAGCATATTACTCACGGTTGAGCATTCCAAATCCAATGTCTCATTGGTCGTAATTGCTCGCGTAAATTCATTGTACAACACTTGATCATTGTTACCGAAAATAGCGCGCAATGTAACCTCCTTCATTTGTCCGTTCACCAGAATTACGTTGATGTAACTTTGAATTCTGTAATGACCTACGTCCCATGAGTTACTAGGGCGCACATAGCGAGAAATAGTCACCGAAGCAGCGTTCGATTTCACGTAACTGAGTTCATTTTTTAGTGGGACAGCGTTATCTTTCGGACAGGTGCATTTTCGTTGGTTTACGATTCTTAAGCTGAGATTTTTAGTAGGTTTTGGGTACATCGCTTGTAAGGTGTCGTACAATTGCTCATAAAGCACAGTCACGTTGAAATCAGGTTCGTTGTGCTTGATTTTTATTCCTCCCGAGCTTACGTTTTTTTTGTTGTGCGTATAAACATCATAAGCAAGGGCTATTTGAATTCGCCTTATTTCCATTGGGTTTGAAATCTTTTTACCTTCTGTATCAATTAAAATTGATTTCCCATTTTGACTTGCAATAAATAAATGGTCATTGACTGTACTTGAGCCATACCTATTGTGTTCGTAAGAGCTACAAAGCAGTTCCAAAGATTCGAACGGTCCGAAAAAAGTTTCTGTTCCCAATGCATGTAGTTCCCAATTTCCATTTTGAAGTTTTGCTTTGTAAACCTTCTGTGAGATCGCATCAATACACGTGTATTTCGGTGATAAAAGCCATTCTTTTTCGATTACGCTGTAAATTCCCCAATAATTCCCTTGTCGCACAGATACCTGCTCAGTATTTAGATTAAATGGCTGATCAAAACTAGCAGTTCCAGCGCGCTGACCGTTGGTGTCCAGTAAAATCCATGAATCCGTTGGCTCGATAATACCTTTTGTCCAAACTTGACTCATACTTGATCCCTGCAATTGAAACTGTGCTTTCGAGCTAGGTACTGTGATTTGTTTCGCAGATTTTGTGTCAATTAAATAGCGCATTCCTTCTGTTGTTTGCGCTACAATAAAACGTAAATTTTGATTAATTGTATGCACATTACCTTCGTCCAGTCGTTTTCCTGAAACGTCTATAAGGATCACTTTGCTTCGTGCTTCTTGAAACGATAAAACATTCATGTACCGCTCGGATCTAATCATTTCAAGGCTGCCATTTTTAGCTTCTTTTAAAACAAAATAACGATCGTTTTTACCTTTGAAAACGGAATGATTAACGAGTTGTACCAACTTTTCAATCGGCGAGATATGCAACGCGTCATTTACAAGGGTTAATTCCGACAGCTGTGTTAAGTTTCCGAAAAGTATGGATCGAGACCGCCACGCATATTCAAAAAACGTATGTTCCAAAGGAATTATGGTATCACCTTGAATTCCAATCAGTCCAAATTTATCCGAATCGGAAACAATAAACCCATCGATTGACGTATTTGCTCCGTACCTCATTTTGAATGGGATCAAGGTATCGTAATTGCACGGAATAGAAGCCCTGCCGCTCTCGTCGAGCATACCAATTTTCCCATTATTACGGACGCGCCAAGCCGTATGAACTGTCTTCCATTGTCCTTGTAGTTTTTCCAAAAGGTCGTATTTTGGAGCACATACTATTTTTCCTACGCCGTTCATCAATCCAAATTTCCCTTCATCGTTTTCGATAACAAAAGTATGCTGAGCACTGTGTAAACATGGCAGAATGTTTTGGCGTAAATACGATTTAAAAACCAGTTTGTAAGTTGGTTTGATAATGATCTGTCCTGTCACAGTCATAGTACCAATGTGTCCTGCACTATCCTCAAAAACGATTCGTCCCTGACCACAAACTAGGGCACGTTTAAATTGTTCCGAGACAACATATTCACCTTTTTTATTGATCACCTGAACGTTTCCTTCTACCGTTCCATTCGATCCTGGTGTTCGGAGACCAATCAACGCAATTTGATTGTTGCCAAAAGGCTCTATCGCTCCTGGAAGGCTCTTGAATATATAATTGCCGCTTAAATCGATATAACTTGTGAAATGATTCGGTTTTCGATATTCGGTAATAATCACATGATGTTGTCCGTCAGTCCTGAAATACTGCGTATCCAAAGGCACGACGGTATTTCCCGAATCATCTATCAAGCCCCGCATGTTGTCTTTCGTGATCTGAAACAAAAGAGGTGAATTGCCTGTGGATATTGGGGTTACTGCTTGCCCAAGTCCTTGCGGCTGCCATTTATAATTGAGCGGCTTGATTTCAGTGTATTCGCATGATAACAATTCCGTGCCATCTTGAGCTAGTAATCCATAATTCCGACCCTCCTGAATAACAAAATATCCATAAGTATACCCAGTAAGCAATATGTATTTAGGTTTCACGACCCAAGCGCCGTCTGGATTTTTAATTCCGTAAAGACAAGCCAAATTGTCTTTCACTACGCGGTTTTGAGTATGCCCCCATTGTGATGCGATAATAGTAAGGAAAAGCAGTAATGTTTTCATAAAATGTAATACAATTGTAAGATGCAATCGTTCAAGGAATCGCATAAATCTTCTTGTTATCCAACGAATCCAACGAATCCAACGAATCCAACGAATCCGTTAGTCGAACTTAAAATCAATATGAAAATGATCGTCGTGAACAGAATTAATCAAAGGAGATAGATTTCGAACGACATAAATTCCACTCGTTTTCAGAATCTTTCCATTTTCCGTTGCAAATAATTCATCCTTTAAATTTGTGTTGATGATGACTTTCTCAATCGACATCCCGTTCTTTTTAGCTGCAGATTGAAGCTCAAGAATATGCAAGGCAATGGTGTTAAAATCTAGTTGAATTGTTGGGTCTTCTGAATACGTCCCGTTTTCATCAAAAGTAAGCATGTAGTGCTGTGCACCTAAATCATCCAGGCCATAATAAGGTTGTGAATTTTTCAGTTTCGGCATCATGAAATCAATACTCAATCCATTTTGATGCGTTCGATGTGGAAATAATTTCCCTCCATGTTTGTGCGAGCATTCCATGATACAGAAATGTCGATCGGGAAGTAAAGATTCAAGGGATGAATATGCTTCAAGAACTGTTTTCAGAACTTTCTCATGTGTGAATCCTCGATCAGCTAGATAGCTTGTTGTGTCAAAATAATGGAAGTTTGCCCCTGAAAATGGAAAGATTCGTCCATTTGTTAAGGTTCCATTCGATACTGATCCGCCAGATGTTGATGGGCTTTGAATGTCGTCATACAGATGAAAGTGCTTGTCAACTTCTGAATCCTTGGATTCCGATGTTGCCGTCGAATCTGGCGTTTCTTGTTTAATTTGGGCCGTGCAGCTTCCGAGCGTGCATAAAATCGTTAGGGCAAATAGTATTTTCATGCCGAATGTTTAACAATCATCGTTCCAGTATTTTTGGATTGCAAGCGTTTGGATTATGGATTAGGTTTTACTTCGGCAACTAAAATTGTAATGAGCGAACCGAGAAGCAGGTTAAAAAGCGTAGCGCTCCAACACCGCCACAGGCAGCAGCGAAGCTAATGATCCAACTAATTAACTTTGAAAGAAATCTTCTAATCCCTTTCCTTCGAAATAATTATTCGACCAAACCTTAACTTCTTCCAAAGAATAGGGGAGTACCCCTTCTTTTTTTAGGCGAATTAAGGAACGTTTTTCAATTTGCGATAAGCCTCCATCGATGAGGATTCCAAACACGATCAACTTGGATACTGCTTTTTGGACGCTTGGAGACAATTCATCTACCTTTTTCAAAAAGTCTGGATCATACGAAGGATCAGTATCTATCTCGATGTTAAACCGAGTTAAAAGTGAGGTTGCTAACAAGAAGTGATTGTAGTGAAATGATCGCTTGGAGATTGAAATTGCTTGCAAAGCAGGAAAAATGACAGATTTAAATTCTTCATTCTCCTTAAATTCGGTTTCCAGCTGGATAGCAAAATTATTAATGAGCGGTGGCGCCATCACACGCACTCGTGCTTCGTTCATCACCTTTCGCGATGAATAGATATTCCAAATAGCGTAAATCGGAGCACCCAAGATGTCAACAACCATTCTCAAGGCATATCGACCAAGAATTTTAGAGATAAATAACTTCCATAGAAACCCTGTGATTGCAGCTTTCATTTTTATCAAAATTTGAAACGCCATTACGCCCCATTTTGAAAGCCCTTCATAAGGATTGATTCCAACTTTCTCAAGTTCTTTGTGTTTTTTCTCAAGCCCAACTCTAATGAGTGAATTTACTTCTTCCTCGAAATTCGAGTTCTCTGGATTAAGGCAGCCACAAGCCTTTGCGATGCCATCTACGGCTTTAATGTTAACGAAGGTCAGGTACCAAATTTCAATAAAAACAAGAACAACGCTGTAGATAAGAAATTCAATTTCGAGTTGAATGTAATTTCCATAGATTGGGATCCAGACATCTCGTTTTGGAAACAAGGTTTCGCCGAAAATATTATAGGGAATATATAGCAGGAAAATTCCAAGCGCGCCAGCAAGCCCAGCTTTTAAATAAGTCGAGTTTCTAATTTTCCGAAGCTTTTCTTTTTCTTCAACTGAAAGAATAAAGAGATCATCGGCTTCTTGCGTACGAATCGTGTTCGACAATTGTTTATAGGCGTAGCGCTCCCAAAAAGATCTCTTTTTCTTATTCATTGGATGAATTTTAACGCGAAATTACTGATTTCAATTTCCGTTGAAGAAGACCTTGTTCTTTTCCGTTTCCGATAGTTGAACTTCGATGCCAAATTTGTGGTCCAATTGCTCACGCAGGATGTTCCAAATAACTCGTGCAATATTTTCTGTTGTTGGATTAATCCCTTTGAACTCTGGACAGTCTAAGTTCAGGTTTCGATGATCAAAACGTTCAATAACGGATCCTAGGATAATATGTTTGAGTTCTTTGAGGTCAATAACGAATCCTGTTTCTGGATCAATCTCCCCTTCTACCCAAACTTCAAGGATATAATTGTGTCCATGAAAATTAGGGTAACTGCATTTTCCAAATACTTCTAGGTTTTTCTCATCACTCCAATCTTCTCGAAACAAGCGATGGGCAGAATTAAAGGTTTCTCGGCGACAAACTTTCATGAAATTTTGATTGTATTATTTTTATTTTCGTTGAATTCCAATTACTGTAACATCATCTGTTTGAGGTTGATTTGACATCCAATTGTCAAATTCTCCCTCAATCATCATGCGCTGATCTTCAAGGCTCAAATTTACATTTGATTCGAATAAATCGAGCATGCGTCGGAAAGAATGTTTTTTATTTTTCGGACCACCAAATTGATCTTGGAATCCATCCGTGAAGAGATAGACCGTATCTTTTGCAGTAAGATTCGTATACTGTGTGCGATAGCCTTTGAAGTTACTTTGTTTGTGATCACCAATGTGTTCGGTGTCCCCTTTGTAAAGTGTGAATCCTTCCTTGTTGTGAATTAGGAATCGCGATCCAGCACATGCATAAGATATTTCCTCTTTCATGTCATCAATTACACAAATGGTCAATTCCATTCCGTCCGACATTTTTGCCTTGTCGGTATCTCCGAAATATTCCTCAAGTCGCTTGTCTAGCTCAGTCAAGATCATTCCTGGCTCGGTAAGTCGTGCTTCGAGTACGATGTTGTTTAATAGATTAATTCCAAGCAAGGTCATAAATGCTCCAGGAACACCATGCCCCGTGCAGTCTCCAAGAACAAGTACTAACTTGTTGTCAATTTTCTGCATCCAGTAGAAATCGCCTGAGACAATGTCTTTCGGGCTAAACATAATGAAGTGATCGGTGAAGTGTTCATCAAATAATCGAACATTTGGCAATAGGTTGAACTGAATTCGTTGAGCGTAATTGATACTTGCGGTAATGTCGTCACGCTGAGAAATCATCAACTTTTGTTGCTTTCGATCTTCCGTAATATCTCGAGCTAAGGAAATGAAACCTCTAACGTGGTTCGTTGTTCCAGGAGTATAAATGGTGTTGACATATTGACCAATCCATATTGTTTCTCCAGTCTTGGTCAAGATTGGCAATTCCTTGAAGGAACTTGATTTGCGTTCGTTAAAGTGGCTGCGGTAAAAGTAATCGATTTCCTCACGACAATTTTCTGGTACAATTGTCATCGAATGGACTCCAATAAGTTCTTCTTTCGTGTATCCTGTTTTAGACAAGAACGTATCATTCATGAACACGAAATTACCGTTAAGGTCAACTGTATATATGAGATCTTCAACATTCTGCACGAGTAGTTCGTAGGTGTTTTGAAGTTCAATTCTCTCCGAAACATCTTGACCGATAATCACACGAGTGTTTTCGGAGAATCGCTTGTACGACCATTCCATCCACCGGACAGTTTGCTCTCCATCAGCCATCGGGATTAAATATTTCGATCCTTCAATGAATTCAATAGTCGCATCTTGTTCCTTGTAACGATCATCAAAAGGGACAAATGTATTTAGAAATGAAATTTTATTCTTGAGTAATTCATCGTGAGTAATATCAGCAAATTGCGAAATGTTTTCACTCACATAGGTAATGGTGCCATCTGCTCGATAAGCGACAACAGGGAAGTTTCCGCGATTGATTATTCCGCTAATGAACATCAGTTTCTCAAGAGAGTTATAGCGCAAATAAGTGTTGATGATCAGTAAGCCGATTGCAGCGACAGTACAAATCATGAAGTTTAGTTTTGAATAGTTGGCATCTTCAATGAAAATGACACATAAAATTGCAATTAGAAAGACTACGATTCCAAAGGTCACCGTATTAACGATACGATTTAACAAGAAAGGAGCAATTGAAACTGTCAAAGCAACACCTATTACATGGAAAGGGTGAAGGTTTGAATAATAGATCTCCCAAAAGAAATGCAGGATTATTACATAAATGCCGATCGTAAGCAAGTATTTAAACCAGTGTTGCATTCCATTTTTCTTAGCAGAAAGTGAGATGATGTAAAGGGTGAACATGATAAAACCAACCGTCAAGATCAATCCTAGGTTCATTGGTAAGGTAGGATCGAAATAACTTCCAAGGAGATGAGACCCTGTTGAAGCAATTGCGCCAAAAAGTAAGGTCGTCGGTGCCATTTGTATATGTAGCTCAGTATCTTTTGTACTCAATAAATGAGATGAATCATAACGCTTTCCGTAGACCAGAAGTGCTACGTTTATCATTAACACGATGAATACAAAGAAGACAATGAACCATTTCGAGCTCCAAAGGGGTAAATCAACCGTGAATTTCTTGGAACTTGATGCGCTATAGATGATTCCATTATGGGATGCACATACTTCTAGTGTATATTCTCCTGAACGTAAATCGTGTAATCGGATGTAACTGTTTTTCTTTAAGTCAATCCATTTGTCTCCTTGTTCTAAAATTCGATAACGGTAATAGAGAACAGAAATTTTAGGGTTGTTGACTTTTAAACGGAATGATCGGGACTCTTCTAAGTTCTTGTCAGAAATATCTGTGATTATTGGTCGAATTGGAGGAGCTATATTTTCTAAAATATCGGTATTGATCAAGAACAAGCCTTCGATCGTCCCAATATAGATGTTATTGCCAATTTGGAATTGAGAACGCATGTGGGTTTCATACCCATCAAAACCTGTTCCTCCAGAGTAATTTTGAAACGATGTGATTTTCCCGTTAGCATTCACTTTTAAAATCGTGATGCCTTTATTGGTGCCCAAGATGAGGTTGCCATATTTGTCAGCATTTAAGGTGTAGGATACTGAGGAGGAAGAGAATTTCGAAATGTCAACTGTAATGATTTTTTCATTAACGATTCCAACTAGTCCTCGTTCGATTGTAAACCAGAGGTTTCCGAAAGCATCGATTGCTGAAACACCAGAATAACTCCCCATGTTCTGGGTAGGTACTCGAGAAAAGTTCTTATCCGTTTTGTCAAACTTGAAGATGCCATTATTCGTTCCGAAGTAAATGAAATCACCGCTGAAAGTTGTTTGCGCAGTATAAATGAATCCAGGGAGCACCTTAGATGACGCGTATGTTGTTTTCTTTCGCGTTACAATATTGTATCTAAAGAGTCCTTGCCCTCTGATTCCATACCAAAGATCAAAGCCATCTTCATAGATGAATGAAATTGATTTGTCATTTTCGAGAAAGTCTGGAAAAGGATTCTGTGCATCCGGGGCGTATTTTTTGATTCCCTTGGTCGTGGCTAAAAAAGTGGTTCCTTTAATCTCGCAACTTCCTTTTAATTGTAAAGGATAGTAATTAAAAGTGCTGCGTTCCTTTATTTCGCCGACATGTGTTCCCGTTGTCATCAAGCTGATTGAAATCTTGTCATCAACAACGAATGGGAAGCCTATATCTGGAGACGTGAATAATTCGCTCAGTTGAACTTTTGTAAACGGTTCGATTGATATTTTGAACACGCCACTGAATCCAGAGCTTACCCAAAACTCCCCATTATTCCCTATCATAATTCCATCAGGAACTTGAAATGGCTCAAGGTAATTATGTACAATTCGAGTGAAAGAATCTGATTTTTCTGTAAAGATGTTTCCACGATTTGTGATGATGACGTGTTGACCTTGGGTCACGTTGAAATCTGCAGCTACACCAAATTCACCTTCTTCAAATAGCTTTTTCTGTGGACGTAGAATGATCGATTTTAATGTTTGATCTTCACGAAAATTGACAATTAATTTTTGGTCGAAGGTTGAATTGTAAAGGATTAAATGATCAGTTTCATACCAACCAAACTGGAAATCTTCTAGCTTACTTATTGAAGAGGCCTCGGGTGTGTTTTTTACTTGTGTGAATTTATCATCCTGAAAAAGAAAAATACCCTCGCTGGAAGTAGCAAATGTTCCATATGGAGTTTCAATCACCTGAAATATTGGCTGAGTTAATTGTTTTTTGAATTTCTTTATGAGTTGTTCTTTGCCATTCTTATAGCGGGAGATTCCTAAATTACCAATAAAGTAGATACAGGATTCCTGAACAATTATTCGATCACCATCACCTTTTTCGATTTCTCTAGAGTCAAGTCGTTTTATCGTGTTCTTTGATCGGGAAAATTTGCGGAATCCAGAGTAGGCCGTTGCGACATAGATGTCGTCTCCTTTAGAAACTAAGTCGTTGAAATGAAAATTTTTATTTAAGCCGTTCATTTGAATTTCTTCAAATTTAACCCCATCAAAACGAATCAGTGCAGCACCATCTGTTCCAATCCAGAGATATCCATCTTCCGACTGTTCAAACGAATTGATTTTGGACATTGAAAGTCCGTCGCGATGTGTGTAATTTTGAAACGTGTAAAGTTGAGCACTCGCTTGAATACAGAACGTTAGAGTAAATAGAAGAGGTAATAGTGCTTTCAAATTTCGGTAGCCTCGGTGAAATATTGTTTGATGTGTGGAAGATACAAAAAACTTCCATTCTGGTGCGTGTTAACCTGCTATCACTCGAATCTTCCCTTTCACATCGTTCGCAATGCGTTTCGCGTCTTTCAGGTTTTTCTGTGCAACCGTAATGTGTCCCATTTTACGATTATGCTTCGTATCTACTTTTCCATATAAATGAACATGAACTCCTGGCAAGCGCAAAACGTCCTCTAGTCCTTGATAAATTGCTCTACCTGTATGTCCAACCTCGCCAAGAAGATTAATCATGGCTCCTTCACGAATCATCTCAGTTGACCCTAGTGGTAAGTTGAGGACCGCACGCATGTGTTGTTCAAATTGTGAAGTTACGTTGCATTCTATCGTGTGATGACCGCTGTTGTGGGGACGAGGAGCAACTTCGTTTACATAAAGTGTTCCGTCTTTCATTAAAAAGAGTTCAACTGCCAATATTCCAACCATCCCCAACTTGTTGATCACATCAATCGCAAGTTTCGTAGCGCGTTGTTCAACGTCAGGTGTGATGTCCGCAGGAGAAAAGAGAAAGGCAACAAGATTAACTTCATTGAATTCACATTCAACTGTTTGATAAACGGCTGTTTCACCAGATTCGTTTCGAGCAACGATTACGGATAGCTCTTTTTCAAATGGTATAAGCTCCTCAAGTATAGACGGTGCTTTGAATGTGTTTTTTAGATCTTCGGTTCCTCGGATAAGTTCAACTCCACGTCCATCATAACCGCCAGTTCGTAGTTTGTGTACAAATGGGATTTTTGAATCCAAATAGTTGTGGTCGGTTGTTTCAGTTGTAAGCTCGAATGCTGAAGTTGGAATATTGTTATCGAGGAAGAATTGCTTTTGCAATCCTTTGTCCTTGATTATTTCTAATACACGAGGTTGTGGGAAAACTTTAACTCCGTTAGATTCTAATTCTTTTAAAGCCTCAACATTGACATTTTCGATTTCTACTGAAATAACGTCTTTGTCTTTGCCAAAACGAAGAACATCATCGTACGCATTAATATCGCCTACTGTATGCGTGGTAGCAATCGTTGCGCTAGGGTCCGTTGAATTCAAGTCCATAGTGTGAACATGAATGTCGTAGCTTATAGCTTCTTGAATCAACATTCTGCCTAGTTGACCACCGCCTAGAATTCCAAAACGATGTGTCGATCCGATGACTTCTTTTTTCATTTCACAAAGATACGGTCATTTTTTTTTTGGATGCTGAAATACAAAATTTGTTCGGTCTAGTTACATAGAAAATCGTACTTTTGCTGATCAAAATGTAAAAGTGTGATTCGAGTATTAGACAAATCTTTTGAAGTTTTTATCACCAAGGAAGAAATCCAGCAGGAAATCTCAAGTTTGGCAGGGAAAATTAATGCTGATTATCATGACCGTGATCTCGTTTTTCTATCCGTTTTGAATGGTGCGTTCATGTTTACTTCGGACTTAATGAAAAAGATCACACTGGATTGTGAGGTTTCTTTCGTGAAGATGAGCTCATATTCTGGGGTAGATTCACGTGGTCAAGTTGACGAATTGATTGGACTAGGGAATAATATTTCCGGCAGAGACATCATTATTGTTGAAGATATTGTTGACTCAGGAATCACAATTGATAAGATCATCACACTTCTCGGACCAGAAGGTGCTGCTTCAGTAAAAGTGTGCACACTTCTTTATAAACCAGATGCATTCAAGGGAAAAAAACGCCCAGATTACGTTGGTTTTTCTATTCCCAACGCCTTTGTGGTTGGTTATGGATTGGACTACGATCAGAAAGGAAGAAATTTGGATACGATTTATCAAATTCGCGAACAAAAAAAGCAAAGAAATAGCATGTTGAATATTGTACTTTTTGGACCTCCTGGTGCTGGGAAGGGGACACAGTCAGAACGACTCATCGAGCAGTATGGCCTAATCCACCTTTCAACGGGAGATATTTTCAGAGCAAACATTAAAGGACAGACAGAGTTAGGAGTTTTGGCAAAGACATTTATCGATAAGGGACAGCTTGTTCCTGATGAGGTAACAATTAAAATGTTGAAAGCTGAAGTGTCAAAACATACGAATCCAAAAGGATTTATTTTTGATGGATTTCCTCGAACTATTGCTCAAGCCGAAGCATTGGATGTCTTTTTGGAGAGCATTGGGGCTTCGATTACTTCGATGATTTCGTTGGATGTTGCCGAGGATGAATTAAAGTCTCGTTTGGCGCATCGCGCAAAAACAAGTGGTCGTCCAGATGATGCAAATCCTGAGGTGATTCAAAATAGAATTAACGTTTATCGAAATGAAACGGCTCCTGTCAAAGATTTCTATAAATCTCAAGATAAGTGGTTGATGATAGATGGAGTGGGGACAATTGATGAAATCACGACGCGTTTATTTACTACAGTAGATGCACTTTAAGCATTAATAAAATTACATAGTAATTAAATATGTTCAGCTATGGCTTCAGGTAACTTTGTTGATTACGTAAAAATACATTGTACTTCCGGTAGTGGAGGGGGGGGATCATCTCACTTTCGTCGTGAAAAATACATTCCAAAGGGTGGTCCTGATGGTGGTGATGGCGGTCGTGGTGGCCACGTCTACCTTCGAGGGAATAAGCAAATGTGGACACTTCTACATTTGAAATACTCGAAACACATCAAGGCTGGACACGGAGTTCACGGTGCAGGTCAACTAAAGACTGGAGCGGAAGGTGAAGATAAATTCATCGAAGTTCCTCTTGGAACAATTGCGCGTGATGCCGAAACAGGGGAATTGCTGTTTGAAATTACGGATCATGGTGAAGAAAAAATTATTCAACGTGGTGGACGTGGAGGTCTTGGAAATAATAACTTCAAGTCATCAACAAATCAAACTCCGCGATTTGCTCAAACTGGTGGAGAGAGCGCCGAAGGATGGAAAGTTCTTGAGTTAAAAATATTGGCAGATGTTGGTCTAGTTGGATTTCCAAATGCTGGAAAAAGTACATTACTCTCCGTTGTTTCTGAGGCAAAACCAGAAATTGCGGATTATCCATTTACAACGATTCGACCAAATCTAGGAATTGTAAGTTACCGAGATTACCGATCATTCGTAATGGCAGATATCCCAGGGATCATCGAAGGAGCGCACAAAGGAAAAGGACTTGGTCTTCGATTCTTACGCCACATCGAACGAAATTCATGTCTATTGTTTATGGTTGCCGCAGATAGTGACAACATTCAAAAAGAATACGACATCTTGCTCGGTGAGTTGGAAGCATACAATCCTGAGCTCATGCATAAGGAACGAATTTTAGCAATTTCGAAATCGGATATGCTCGATGACGAATTGAAAGCTGAGATTCAAGAGGAATTGCCAACAACGGTAAAAACAATATTTATTTCAGCCGTAGCTCAAACAGGGCTTATGGAATTGAAGGATATTATCTGGAATACATTGACAGATGATTGAGTATCTCGAGTCCATTGATATCGCACTCGTCCAGCTTGTAAATGGTTGGAATACTCCTTTTCTTGATGAGTTAATGTGGATTATATCGGGTAAGATTACATGGATTCCATTATACGCATTCCTTATTCTTTTGGCGATTCGACAAAGTGGCTGGAAAGCTGGATCGCTCTTTTTATTGTGTGCAGTTCTTTCGGTAATATTAGCCGACTTTGTCTCTACACAATGCCTGAAAGAAGTCATTCAGCGTTATCGACCTTCACATAATTTAGCTATTCAGGACCATTTACACTATTATCAAATCGGATGGGGTGATTTTTACAAAGGTGGAACCTATGGTTTTGTCTCTTCTCACGCCGCCAATTTTTTTGCCATTGCCATCTTTTCAATTTCGTTTCTGATCGATTACAAGAAATGGTTGAATCCACTTTTGATATTCATTGCGGTCCTCGTCTCATTTAGTCGCATTTACTTGGGAGTTCATTACTTCTCTGATGTATTTGTTGGTGGATTAGTTGGAACGCTCATAGCGTACTTGGTGTATCACTTTATCTTTTTAAATCTCCATAAGAAACTAATAAAGACATGACRTACCTCTATGTTTTTATTGGTGGTGGTCTTGGATGTCTTGCCCGGTTTAGCTTGAGTCAGTTTGTGAATAGTCTTGTGAAGTCTCCCTTTCCTTTCGGAACATTTTTATCAAACATGTTGGCGTGYACCTTATTGGCTMTTTTCGTCATTKGTACCCGTGAATATKCTGAAGAACACACGTGGATTCAGCCTTTATTAATTATAGGGTTTTGCGGAGGATTTAGCACATTTAGTGCCTTCAGTTATGAATCCGTTCAGCTAATAGACCAAGGGAATTTTCTAGTTGCGGTATTGAACATTGTAATTTCAATTACCGTTGGGATAGCGTTAATTTACCTGATTAGAAGTAAGGCTTAAGATTTAGCTTGGAATTCCTCGGGTACTACATCCTTTAATTTCTCAATTAATTTAGAACGCTTTTCAGTAAGCTTTGAGGTGTCCATTTTAGCAACAATTCCTTTTGCTTTGAAGTCCTTSAAATTCAACATCCAAACGTAAGCGCAAAGTCCAAAGATTCCAATCATCGCATAGTACAAAAATGCCAATCCCCAACTCGGGTATACGTACGCATGAAACAGAAATATAAATGGAATACTAAGTAATCCCATAGAGAGTTGACCGAGGATCAATTTAACAGATCCGTGGAATACTTTTCGGCGAAATGATTTCTCAACAAATCGCTTCACGAGGATATATGGAAGTCCAAGGTGTAGTGCTCCCAGTATTGCCAAAGGAGCCAATACAATCATGGTTAGTAGCTCTTTTATGCGCCCTCCATTCGGGTGTGTAATTTTCCAAAACAGCAAGCGTTCTTCCAATTTGAATTGTTTCAGGATGGAGAAATAACTTTCAGATTCTTTTTTTAACTCTGAGAGCGCTTCGTTTGATTTTATGTCTTGCTGGTTGATCCATTTTGCAAGAGAACGAGAATATTCCCAGCGTTTCACAAGGGATAATTTACGGTCGAAGTTCTCCGCATTCATTCCTCTACGCGTTAAGATCATAATGTTCTCGTGCAGCTCGGTAGATTTCACATTTTCGATGTGAGTAATCTGCTCCTGCATCAACGTTTCAATGCGCTTCGTGAGATCGACGATGACTTTATTAGGATTCTCCTCGTATTGTTCACGGTAATCATTCAAACAAATTCTATCTGAAGTTGAGATCAGAATATCGCTTCGCATTTTGTTTGGATTGGAGTAATTACACCCAACCGCAGCAATATAAATTTTCTTACTCCAATTAATGTTTTCAAGGGTTTTGAATCCAATTCTCGCAGCTCCTTTTTTTATTGGTTTCAATCTTCGAACAAATACGTCATCCGTAAAACCTTCTCCGAAGATGAGTAAATTTCTACCGTATTTTAAAACTCGAGAACATGTTTGAAATACTGCTTCGTTCTTGGCCTTTGTATCTTCCCCATCTTGTTGACGGTAGATAGGTAGCATATGACTTGCCCACAAAAGAGGTCTTGATATCGGGGTAAAAACATCTGAACGCGTCATGAAAAATACAACGGGCATTCGTAGAGCTGCAACTACTAAAGGGTCCATAAACGAAGCCGCATGATTACTGACATAAATCGTTCTTCCTCCAAAATACTTCGGGCTATTAATTTTTTTCTGCCGAGGATAAAAAAGACGAAGTGTATATTGGAGAGTAAGAAATAAAATGAGGTAAGCTAAGCGCATGGAGTATAAGGTATTCGAGTCGATGAATTGAGTTGAACGCTAATTTATTTAGCGGAATCTTTGATTTCCTTTGAGGTATTTCGGTTTTTTCCAATGTAAAATCCGAGTTGAAGCTCGTGAGTTCCACTTGTAACAGTTCTGAGAGAACCCGTTCCAAGTTCAAAGCCATAAGAAGCATAAATATTCTTAACGATGTTCGTTCCAAATTGGAATGTAAGCGCATTACTTGTTCTGTATTGAAATGCAAACCAAGATGCCTTGTTGTAAATGAATCGTGCTCCAAAATCTACCGAAAACGGGCTGTTCTTAACGTATTTTGCTACAACTGTTGGTTCTATTGAGAATTGCTCACTTAGAGCAAAGTTATACTTGGTAACGAAAAAATAATGACGATTGAAATTACTTGAAGTCACAACATCATCAAATTCAACTGAGTTTTTTAGAAGCTGCGTAGTCGATAATCCAACGAAGAGGTTCTCACTATAAAAGACAATTCCTGCATTCGCGTCAAGGATGTTCTGATTCGAAGTGTTTCCTAAGAATTGATTGTATGCTGCATCATCTGCTTCGTAAAGTACCACACGATCTTGAAGAATTCCCAAGTTGCTCCATCCCAGACCAATTCCAGCTCCAAAATTGACCTTTTTAGTGAATGGTAAGTGAAATGCATAACTTCCATAAATGGAAGTTTTTACGAATGGTCCGATAGCATCGTAAACTGCTTTTCCACCAAGAATATGCTTCATCTTCCCAGTTGAACGCTCAGGTGATTGAAATAACATGGCATTGTCCGTATTGAATTCTTTCAAAGGGTTCTTTGATTTTTCGCCAACTTTGAACTGACTGTGTCCAACGAATAGAACCGATCGTGGGCCGCCATTGTATCCCGTCCATTGATTCCGTGATGACAATTCGAGGTGGGCAACATCTGATAATCCGCCAGCGGCAGGATTCAACATGAATGGATTGCTTGCCATGTTCAAATAATGTCCTTCTTGCTGTGCGAAGGTTTCTGCCGACAAACAAATAATTGTTGCCGCAAGAAGATAGCTGATATTTTGAAGTGCTTTTTTCATTTTTCTTCTTTTATCGAATAATACTTATGTCCCCTGAATAGAGCGTTCCGTCTGCATCATTCAGTTCGATTTTGTAGAAATACGTTCCGAGTGGAAGGACTTCGCCTTGATTCGTTCCATCCCATGGATCAGCATACCCGACTGATTCAAATACGACTGATCCCCAGCGGTTAAATATGGTGACATGGCAATCTGGATAAATGAGTTCCAAATATTCTATTACAAATAGATCGTTTCGACCATCAAAGTTTGGAGTGATCACAGTTGGGAATATTGGATCGAAACCATTACAGACGCTCACAATAATCATTACCGTGTCAGATTGAGTCGGACAGTTTGGATTAGAGACTTCGTAAACAATAGAGTTAACTCCATTCTGCAAATTTGTCACTTCCGTTTGAGTAGAATATATATCATCAATTGAACCTCCTCCAGAGATGAAAGACCAATAAGAGAACTGCTCAGCCAATAATGGGTTTGCACTTAATTGTACAGCTCCGTTCTCAATGCAAATTGCGGAATCCGAACTTGAAGCATTCGTCTCACTCATTGAATAATATACAGCTACACTATCCGAAGTTTGAGGACAACTACCATTCGTAACCGTCCAAGTAAATTCGTACCAACCGTCAATCAAAACTGTTGCACTTGTCACATTTACTGAGGGATCGTTAATTGTAGTTTGAGGTGAAACCGTCCATATCCCGTTTCCAACTGTTGCAGCTACTGCTTGTAGGTTAATGATGCTATCAGAACAAGAGTAAATCGTGTCAGCAGCAATACTTGTTGGGAAAGGTGCTTCGTTACGAATAACGATAATACTGTCGCTTAAGGAACCACAGGCTGCCGTAGAAATCGTCCATGTATATAAGTTTGTACCGAAATCAACATTATTAACGCCAGTTACATTGGCAAATTGATTGTTGAAGTTTCCTTGTCCGCTTGACACTGTCCATTCTCCTGTTCCTGTAGTTGCGGCATCTGCTTGAAGTACTGATGTCGAAGTTGAACATAGCTCAATAGTGTCCAAAGCAATGATTGCGTTAGAAGGATATTCTAAAATCTCAACACGGAAATTACAACCAGCAGAATTTCCGGAAGTATCAATCGCTTGATAGCTTAAGTCAGTTATTCCAATTGGGAAAGTACTCCCTACTGTATATCCCGTACCGTCCGTTTGAACAAGCCCCGCGAGACAGTTATCTGTAAATGTCGGAAGGTTATAGAATACAACTGGATCACATGAAATAGTGTCATTGGGACAGGTGATAATTGGCGATTCAGTTTCACTCACAAACAATTCGAAATCACAAGAAGTACTATTTCCTCCTGCATCTGTAACGGTTATTGTAATCAAGTTTGTCCCAACAGGAACCAATGCTCCTACTGCTGGGCTTTGACTTAAGGTGTAACCACTGCAGTTATCAGTTACGGTCACTAATGCACCAAAGTTTGTCAAGGCTAAATCACACGCCGTTCCTGCACTTGCTGTTGATGATGTTGGACAAGTAATGGTTGGTGGAGTGATATCATCTGGTAGAACTGAAGAGATACACGTTGTTGAATTTCCATTTTCATCTGTTAAGGTAATCAACACAGGTGTAATTCCACTCGCAGTACTTCCTATAGTTGGGTTCTGGCTAACAGTCATGTTTGCAAGTGAGGAGCAATTATCAGTACCGCCAACTAGTCCTGTGAAATCTGGAATAGAGTAGGAGCAACTAGCATTAATTGCAGCGGTTTGACTAGCAGGACAAATAATAACAGGATTCGTTGTGTCGTTTGGAATTACATTGAAAATGCAAGTGTTTGTATTTCCAGCTTGATCCGTTGCAGTAAGTGTTACGAGGGTCGTACTGGTAATTGACGTTCCACTGATTGGGCTTTGCGTCACTGTAATTCCTACTCCGCTTGAGCAATTGTCCGACACTGTTGCCAACAAAGTGTAATCGTCAAGTATTGCGGAACAAGTCGCATCTACTACTTCCGTTTGAGTGGAAGGACAAACATTGAATATTGGCTCCGTTTGATCGATAACGGTTAAATTGAAACTACAACTCGATGTATTTCCTGCTGCATCTTGAACGTTTAGCGTGATCGAGTTAATTCCTGTTGGAAGTAATGTGCTAGCGATAGGAGATTGAGTATAAGTTAACATTCCAAAAGGCGTACAGTTATCAAAACCGGAAGCAGACCCCGTAAAATCCGTTAGTAAATAGTCACAGCTAGTTGTGGTCGCAACAGATTGTGCTGGTGGACAGGAAATTGTTGGATTGACTTGATCGTCGATAGTAACATTAAAGCTACAAGAGCCAGTATTTGAAGATTCATCTTCTGCCGTAAGTGTTACAACTTGAATTCCACTAAATACCGTTCCTGGTGCGGGAGATTGCGTAACAGTAATATTCGCAGGAGTCGAGCAATTGTCACTTGGCGTTGCGAGTGAAGTGTAGTTTCCTAGTATTCCCTGACAAGAGGCGTTCGCTAATTCTTGCTGATCTAACGGACATGCTACAGTTGGCGAAATCGTATCGATAACAGCTAAGAAGAATTGACACGAGCTTGAATTCCCTGCCGAATCACTTACTGTTAAGGTAATCGTTTCGATTGGATTTGAACCAATCACTGTTCCAACCAGTGGAGATTGTGTTACCATTACAGGTGTAGAACAGTTTTCAGTTACTGCGCCACTTCCCGTGAAATCGGTGAGGGTTGTTGTGCAGGCAAAATTCACGTATGTCGAAGTTCCAGTTGGGCAAATGATTGCTGGAGCGATTGTATCAATCAGCCATCCGTTGAAAGTACATGATTGTGGTAATAACGGAACACCACCATTCACCGTTAAGGTAATTACTTGATGTGCGCTTACAATTGTACCAGGTATTGGGGATTGAGTCACTGTTAAATTTGAAAGCGGTTCACAGTTGTCAACCAGTATCGCACCAGCCGTATAATCCCCAAGTGTGAATAAACAATCAGTTGCTACAGCTAAATTAGTATCGATGGGACATGTAATTGATGTTGGAATTGTGTCCAATGTTCGCATATCGAAAGTACAGGTCGAACTGTTTCCGGATTCATCAGTCGCCGTCATGATAATTGGTGTTACCACTATTGCACCGTTGATAATTGTTCCCGGTAACGGACTTTGTGTAGTCGTTATATTTATCGGAGAAGAACAGTTGTCAGTACTCACAACAAAAGAGGTGTAATCTGGAAGAAGGCCATCACAGTTGTTGTCGACATAAACAGAGGTGTCACCAGGACAAACAGGTACAGGTGCAGTCGCATCAATAATATTTAATGTAAATGAACATTGTGTTGAATTCCCTGATTCATCCGTTGCTGTCAATGTGATGATTTCTGTTCCACCTGGGCCTGATGCGAGAACTGTAAATTCTGGGATGTCCTGTGTAATTATAATGTCAACTGAATCGGTACAATTATCTGAAACCGTAAACCCTGTTTTGGTATAGTCTTCAGCAATTGCTTGACAAGCTCCTAGTACTGCCAAAGTTATAGGTGAGAAGCAATTAAAAACAGGAGGCACTATGTCCGTACCAGTAACTAAAACGTTATCAATCGACAGTGGTGTTCCAGTAATTGTGGCGTCGTTGTATGTGAAACGAAAGCCTAGTTCAAAACTCGTTCCGTCCAAAATGGCTGGAAGTGCTAGAGTTGAGTTAGTCCAAGCGGATATTGTAAATTCAGATCCAATTGCAATCCAAGTTGTGCCTCCATCTGTTGAGTAGATTAATTCTGCGTAGTCCTGTCCAATAACTCCTCCCATGGAATAATCGAAAGAAAGTTGTAGCGCCGATGCACAAGTAGCGTCAACAGTGGTAGAGATAATTAAGGAATGAATAGTAGTAGCGGGTGCATTAGCATAGGCGAATTCTTGTACTTCACCAGCGTCACATCCTGCTATAGTTCCTCCAGCGGGAGAAACATAAATACTATTTGCACCTGGATTGGTTGGTCCATTTCCGGCACAGGTACTTGTTGTCCATTTATTCTCTGTAAGGTCTCCGCTAGCTACCCAACTGGCACTGCCAGATTCGAACAGTTCTGAAAAGAGTGTAGCTTGTGAAAATAATTGAGTCGATGCTAATAAGAATAGCGAACATAGGAGCAGCTTGATCATAAGTAGATGCCGTTTTTTGGTATTACAAATATACTAATTTCGTCCTTTTTTCATGATTATCAATTCATTGTTCTGCTTATTCTTAGAATAGTACACATTGTATTTGCTCATAACTTTTTGCTTGGGGTAATTTTTTTTGCTCGAATTGCGATTAAATTCGCTTAAAATGGTCAAATGAAAAATGTAGGGATAATTTGTGGTGGATTTTCTTCAGAGTATGATATCTCAGTGAAAAGTGCACACACAATACGTGATAATTTTCCTGATGAGTTCAGTGCATATCTTATTTTCTTAAGTCGAGCTGGCTGGAAAATTCAAGTAGATGGAGTTCAATTTGATCTTGATCCAATTAGTTTTTCTGCAGAAGTGAATGGTGATTTACTGAAAATTGACGTGGCGATTGTATATGTGCATGGAGATCCAGGGGAGAATGGAAAGGTTCAAGCTTATCTAGAAATGCAACAAATTCCTTACATAAATTCAGGTCCACTAGCTTCTGAATTATCATTTGACAAATGGTTTTGCAATCAATTTTTGAAGGGCTTTGGAATTAATGTGGCTGATTCAATTTATCTGGCATCTAAAAAGGAAAAAGTTGATAACACTGAGATCATTGAACGTTTAGGCTTGCCTGTATTTGTGAAGCCGTGCGATTCCGGGTCTAGCTATGGAATTGCTCGCGTTGACGAAGCTGATAAGTTGTCTGATGCGATAAGTGGGGCTTTCAATGAAGGTAGAACCGTTATCATCGAGTCCTTTTTGAAGGGCACTGAAGTAACATGTGGTCTATACAGATCTAAAACAGGAATCGTCGCACTTCCGCTAACTGAAATTGTAACGGAAAATGCGTTTTTTGATTTTGAAGCGAAATACAAAGGACTTTCGGATGAAATCACACCAGCAAGGATAAGTGAGGAATTGACAGTTGAAATTCAAGCTCTTTCAAAAGAGATTTATCAGTTGATGCAGCTCCGTTCGATTGCGAGAATAGATTTCATGATCGTGGATCAAACTCCTTATGTTATTGAGGTAAATACAACTCCAGGCTTTTCAGCGGAAAGCATCGTTCCAAAAATGATCGAAGCTTCTGGTCGCACAATTAAGCAATTTTGGACAGATATTGTCGCTGCCGAGTTGGAGGATTAATAGCGTGCGATTGCATTAAAAACAACTTCCATTTTTTTAACCAATACGGAAGACGAACATGTTTGATTGTTTACAATCAAGGCAAAGGCGTATTTCTTTCCTGTTGACGAATCGACATATCCAGCATAGCTTTTAATGCGAGTCATAGAGCCACTTTTTGCGGCAATTTTACCATGACCAGATTGGTTTTTGCAAATGTTTCGCATTGTTCCGCTTACACCCGCAACTGGGAGTGATTTTCTAAAACGTTTTCCATTCGAGCTTTCATTCATTGCTTTCAGTAAATCCGTGAAATTAGAAGCTGAAATTGCATTGGTTCTAGAAAGCCCACTTCCATCATTTATGTGCATTCCGCTTGTTGACCATTTTGTGGCCCAGTATTTTTCCAGTTGACGTAGTCCATTTGCAGTGCTGCCATCTCCATTCTTTGCATATCCAACCAAGTTCACTAAATGCTCTGCAAATAAGTTAATACTTCGTTCGTTTGTTTTGTTAATAATACTCCCGATTGTTGCACCAAAATGACTGAAAAGTAAGGTTCGTTTTGAATAAGACCAATTCCCACTTTTTACGTCCATTTCACGAGCAGTATTCATAGCTCCCATGATTTCAATCCCTCTGTCGCGAAGAACTTTTTGTAGTTCATAGGCAAACTGAAACTCCGGATCGGGTAAACTTCCTTTCACAACAAAGGCTGAACTTCCTGCTGGTAAGGTTCCTGTCACAAATCGATCTAATGAATACGGAGCACCATAAATATAGGCATTGTCTCCGCCACCATTTGCCGCTGTAACGTAGTTATGAACGACCAAATCTGGAACCGCAGGAGTTAAGGATGATAATGTTGAGGATGATCCAATTTTGCTTGGAACTTTGAATCGATACTGTACAAGATTATCGAAAATGGTCAATCCTGATGGTCCCGCGCCATAGTAGTTTCCCATATCGACCCAATTCCAACCATTTGGTGCTCCAGTATATCCAAATTCCGATGCATCAGCAATTATTCCACCTTCGATTTTTTTGACTCCTTTTTTCTTCAAACTATCTGCCCAAGCATAAAGGAAATCTCGTTCATGACCTTTTGAACAATAATATTTACTGCCTAAAGTTGGGTCACCACCGCCTCGAATCCATAAATTTCCGTGTAAAGTTCCAGTTGAGTCAATTTCTCCATCTGAATAAATCCGTGTTTCTGGCCGATAATTTTCACCTAAAATTTCTAATGCAGTTGCTGTGGAGAACAATTTCGCTGTTGATGCCGTTGGAAGACCCGCTTCGGAATTATAGGAAGCGACTGAGTTTCCAGTAGAAAGATCTATGACTTCAAAACTGATGCTCGCATGTTTTAAATGGCTGGAGGCAGCAAATTGATTAATAGCCGTTTGCACTTTATTTTGTCCGTAAGCGAAGTTTATCGCTAGGATACTGATGAATAAAAATGAACTTATTATCTTCATGGCTTGTTTTGGGTAAATTTCATGAAGAATCTTCAATGAATGTGCCAAACAAGGAAAACTTTTAAACAACATTTTTTACATACAGTTGTTTTGAGAGTGAATAATAGGGACTAGTGAGTATAAATGTTAGATAGATTTAGGTGAAAAAAATAAAAATACTACGAATAATAAACCGATTCAATATCGGGGGGCCAACGTATAATGCGACATTTCTTACTGCTTTCTTGGGTGATGATTATGAAACCATGTTGGTTGGAGGTTTGCCGGAAGAGGGAGAATCAGATTCGTTATTTATTCTTGAGAAATATGGAGTAACTCCTGTATTAATGAATGAATTAGTACGAGAGCCGAACCTCAAAAGTGACAGAGCGGCTTACAAAAGGCTCAAGGAAATTATTCGTGAATTCAAACCTGATATCGTCCATACGCACGCATCGAAAGCAGGGGCCTTAGGTAGAAAGGCAGCCAGCGCATGTAAAGTTCCAGTGATCATACATACTTTTCACGGCCATGTTTTTCATTCATACTTCGGGAATTTGAAAACTACATTATTCAAGATGATCGAGCGAAATCTGGCGAAGAAGTCTACCGGAATTGTTGCCATTTCAGAAATTCAGAAAAAGGAGCTAACGGAGGTTCATAAAATTTGCCCAGCCGATAAGGTGAAGGTCGTTCAATTGGGATTTGACCTATTGCCTTTTCATGAGAAGCGACAAACAGAAAGGGGAGCGGTTCGCGAAAAATATGGTTTGAATGAATCGGACATCGCTATTGCAATTGTAGGCAGAATCGCTGCAATTAAAGATCATTCCTTTTTCCTCGATGTGATTGAGAAGTTGTTGAATAGAACCACGAAATCCATTAAAGTATTCATCGTTGGCGATGGTCCAGATCGAGGGGCTATCCAAGATCGAGTAGATGAAATCAATCATACGTTTCACAATGTTATCGTAATGACCTCATGGATCAAGGATATCGGAACATTTAATGCGGGAATGGACATCATTTGTTTGACATCAAAAAATGAGGGTACTCCTGTAAGTTTGATTGAAGCTCAGGCAGCGAATATCCCTATCGTAACTACTGATGTAGGTGGAGTTCGAGACATTGTTGATGTCGATCAGACAGGGTTTGTTATTCCACAAGGTGATCTCGTATTGTATACGGAAAAGCTCACTGAATTATGTGAAGATGAAAAAATACGTAAAAAGATGTCACAAAATGGTTGGAACTACGTACACGAAAAATTCCACTACACCACTTTGGTGCAGAATATGGATCGGTACTACCGAGAGTTGTTAAAATTGACGTAAATGAAGTTGTTAGGAAGAATATTCAGTGTTTGCATTTGCACGCTCATTTTGGTGAGTAGTTGTGGGGTGAATAGCAATTTGATGTTCAAAGAAGCAAAAGGAGCCAAAGTCAATGACTCAATACCTCTTACACCAACAGAAGATTATAAGATTTCACAAGATGACAAGTTCTCGTTTACGCTAACAACGAAGAACGGTACTCGGATCATCGAAGATATGTCAGGAATTTCTGAAGACTCTAGAGAAGTTGAAGCAGGTTTCGAGTATGTCGTGCGTCAAAACGGAGAAGCAAAGTTGCCAATAATAGGAATGGTAAAAGTTGCGGGCTTGACAATTGCAGAATGTGAAGATTTACTTGAAATGAAGTATGGAGAAAACTTCCTTGATCCTTTTATTCAGTTGAGGGTTACCAATCAGCGTGTGATCGTTTTTCCAGGAAATGGTTCAGATGCGAAAGTAATTCCATTAATGAATTCAAATACTACCCTAATGGAGGCCTTGGCGCAAGCAGGAGGGATTACGGATAGAGGAAAAGCGAACTCAATTAAACTGATGCGTAAAGTGAATGGCGAACGTGTTATTTACACCTTGGACTTGTCGACAATTGAAGGATTGAAATATGTTGATATGATTATTCAAGCCAATGATTACATTTACGTCGAGCCAACTCCTGAATTGGCAAAAGAAATTTCAGAAGATATTGTGCCAATAGTTTCGTTGATTACAAGTGCTTTAATAATATTTTCGGCAATTTTAGTTTTAAAATAAGGTGAGTAGCAAAGGAATCATAATTAATACGTCGTACGATCCGCTCATTCTGAGAACGGTGTTAAAACGATATTGGTGGTGGGCAGCACTGCTAGTAATGGCATTCGCATCGTTTGCTTATATCTATTTACGTTATACCAAGCCAACGTTTGAATCGTCAATGGTGTTGCAGCTAGGAGATCAGGATAGTGCGAAAGATGTGTTGGATATCGAGAATATTAATTCCAGAGATAACGAAATATCTAGCGTCGTCGAACTATTGCGTTCAGAACTACTTTTTGAAAGAGCATTGAATAAATTAAATTTGAACGTTAGTTTATTTTCTCGTGGTCAAATCTTAACAGAAGAAAAATACCTTTCAAGTGCATTCAATATTCAACCGTATCAATTAAGTGATTCATCGCTCATTAATCAGGAAATTGCAGTAACTTCTAGTGGCAACTCTAAAGTTAAGTTGACGTACGTAAAGAATGGAAAGCAAGTAATACTTTCCGGAAAGTTAAACGAACGAATAAAGAATGAGGATTTTGATGTCGTTGTAAAGGCTACTGATCCTCACAGTTTTTATCAAGTTTCGAAAGAGAATGAGCTTTTCTTCATCTTTAATGGTCGAGAACAATTATCAAATCGATTAATTCAAGATTTGTCAGTATCCTCGATCGACCCGTACGCTAAAACGATCAGTATTTCGTTCAGGGGATACAATGCTGTTTTATGTAGGGATGTCGTAAATGCAGTCTCTAAATCATTTATTGAATACGATGAGGAACAAAAACGGAAGAGTTCTGATAACATTATATCCTTTATTGATGATCAACTTGATTCACTTTCATCGGAAGTGCGCATCGCGAAAGATAGTTTAATTCGCTATCAGCGAAAATCACAATTGTCTGACCCGGAAAACGCAGGAATTTCCATCTCAGATAACGTCAATAAAATGCAAGATCAACTCTTCGAACTAGAAGAAGAGTACAACGGATTATTGAATGTCAAACAAAAATTGAGTAAAACACCAAACCGACTTGAAGTCTATAAATTACTTCCTGAACTCCTTGGTCGATCGTATGAACGTGCTTTAGAAGGACACTTGAATCAGTTGCATGATTTTCTGGAAAGAAAGGAAGATTTACTCTTTGAAGTCACTGAGGCAAATTCAGAAATAGCAATTATCAATCAAAAAATAGCTTCTAAGCTTCGAATAATTCAACGGAGTATTGGCGCAATTGAAAATAGATTAAGTAGAAATATTAACGCAATCCGTAGAAAAATCGGGTCTCTCGAAGGGGAAGCATTTGATCTTCCTGAAAAAAAGATGGAGTTCAATCGATTGAAAAACATCCAAAATCTGAATGAAAAGTATTTCACTCTACTCACAGAGAAAAAAGTGCTGTATGAAATTTCAGATGCTGGATATGCTTCTACAAATCGAGTGCTTTCAAAAGCAAAGATCAACCTGGTCCCTGTGGCACCGAGTAGAAATTTTGTTTTTGCGGCCTTTATCTTATTCGGGTTGTTTATTGGAATAGGACTTATTTTGTTCAGGTACTTAACCTTCAATGAGATTAATAGAATTGAAGATTTAGAGCAAATTTTACCTCCTCAAGCTTCAATTCTAGGAGGAGTTCCTCTTTTCAAAGAAGTCCTTGAGTATTCTCAATTGGTGGTTGCAGACGCCCCTAAGTCCGTTATGGCAGAGGCGATGCGGAAGATCCGAACGAATTTAAATTACATTCATCCCTATTACCAAACGATTGCAATTTCATCTTCGATCTCTGGTGAAGGAAAAACCTTTGTTGCACTAAATTTAGGTGGGATCATTGCCATGTCTGGAAAAAAGACAGTCTTACTTGATCTTGATTTACGTAAACCAAAAGTTCACCTTGGGCTGGATGCCGATAATGGGGTTGGAATGAGTAGTTTGATCGTGAATCAAGCAACTATCGATGAATGTATTCACCATTCTAAAGTGGAAAATTTGGACTTTATTACTGCTGGTCCAATTCCTCCAAACCCTTCCGAATTACTCCTCAGTAAACGATTCGAAGAAATTGTCAATGAATTGAAAGATCGATACGATGTTGTTATTATTGACAATCCACCAATTGGACTTGTTTCTGATGGGATCAAGATCCTAACAGATGCAGACATTCCAATTTACGTCTTCAAATCACATTATTCGAAACGAGTTTTTGCTGACCGTGTGAAAGAATTATTCACAATGCAACAATTGAAATCCTTGAATGTGATCTTAAATGGTGTCAAGACCACTAGATTAGGTGGATATGGTTATGGCTACGGTTACGGATATGGCTATTACGACAGTGGATATACGGAGGAAGTTGAGACGAAATCAAAAAAATGGTACCAACGATTATTTAGACGAAAATGATAATTACAAAAACTGCAATTGAGGGATTACTAATTCTTGAACCTAGAGTTTTTAAAGACGACCGTGGTTTGTTTTTTGAAAGTTTTAACAGTCAACTATTTACTGAAGCAGCTGGGGCTGTGAATTTCATTCAAGACAATCAATCAGTATCTAAAAAGGGTGTTCTTCGCGGACTGCATTTTCAAAACAATCCGCATGCACAAGGAAAGTTAGTACGGGTAGCTCAAGGTCGAGTAATCGATGTTGCTGTGGATATCCGAAAAGATTCTCTAACTTATGGTGAGCATGTAGCAGTTGAACTCACAGCAGAAAACAACAAACAATTTTGGATTCCAGCTGGATTTGCTCATGGCTTTGTTTCGTTGGAAGATGATACGATATTTTGCTACAAATGCACAGATTATTACGCTCCAGAATGTGAAGGAAGTTTGCTTTGGAACGATCGAGATTTAAATATTAATTGGGGAATTGACGATCCGCTTGTTTCTGATAAAGACAAAATAGCAACTAAGTTCACTAATTTTACGACTACCTTTTAGTATGACAATTTTAGCTGCTAAAATAATCCAAATGGTTGGCTTCGCCTTGGGCGGAATTGTATTGGCTGTGGTATGCAACGTACTTCTCCTTAATTTTTCAAAATCACTTGGTATCCGAAACAAGAATGATGTAATTGTTCGTTGGAGTAGTGAGTCGAAACCATCTCTTGGTGGAGTAAGTCTCTTTATGGTATTTGTTTTCGGCGCGATTGCCTATTCCATTGTATTCGGAGAAACGAATATATTTCAAAATCATAAGTATGTTGGGCTGTTCTTAGCGTGTACTATTGCTTTTGCAATGGGCTTAGCCGATGATGCATACAACACAAGACCAAAGATAAAACTTGGTGTTCAAGTACTTTGTGGGGTTATTTTCGTGCTGAGTGGGACATATGTAATGATTTTTGATAACATCTACATTGATGGAGGATTGACAATTATTTGGGTGATCATCATAATGAATTCCCTAAACATGCTCGACAATATGGACGGGATTACAGGGACGACAGCTCTGTTTATTCTTACTTCATGTCTTCTATGCAGCTGGATTATCCTTGGGTTTAATATGAATATTTGGTCAATTTCCTTGGTGAGTATGATTGGTGGATTGCTTGGTTTTCTTTCCATGAATGTTCACCCCTCGAAATTGTTTATGGGTGATGCAGGATCACAGTTTATTGGTGCCTTTGTTGCCTTTTTCGGAATTGAATTCTTAATTAATTCAGGGACTCATCTTCAACAGCATTCATGGTTGGGACTATGTGTTGCTGCTGTTGCATTTACACCTGCAGCAGTTGATACCTTGACAGTTGTGATTAATCGCTTAAAACGTGGACAGTCTCCAATGGTTGGTGGTAAAGATCACACAACACATCACTTGGTTTATTCCGGTTTAAGTGATATCAAAGTCTGGTATGTTTTTGTTGCAATTGGAGCTGGTTCAACTTTACTTGCCGTTTCAATGGTGAATCTAGTAAAGCTGGATGTTATTTTACCAGTTACATTTTTTCTAAGCTATTTCATATTCGTTTTCATAATCCTTTATCGAAACACGATTAAATATCCACAGCCCAAGAGAAAATGATCCAAGTTTGTTAATTTCGTAAGATGCGAAAAACTCGGGTTCTATTTTTATCTCTACTTACTCTAAGTTTTATTCTTTCTTGTCAAAATAAAGACACGCAAGCTATTGATTATTCATCAGTTGAGGCTAATGCTAAAGTGAATGATTACAGCAAGCTTCCTACAGAAATGTCTCTGTTCGGAGAGAGCATTCTTCTCGATAATTTTGACATTCGTGAACGTCTGGATAAGGAGATTATCGYGAATACTTACTTTCACAGTTCCACCATTCAGATACTGAAAAARGCCAATAGATATTTCCCRATGATTGAGAGAATCTTAGCRGAGGAAGGCATYCCAAATGATATGAAGTATCTGTGCGTAATMGAAAGTGCGTTGAATCAAGCAACGAGTCCTTCTGGAGCGAAAGGTTTTTGGCAATTCATGCCAGCTGCTGGTGCAGAGAACGGTCTACTAATTAATAAAGAGATTGACGAACGTTTTCATGTTGAGAAAAGTACACGAGCCGCATGCAGCTACCTGAAAACAGCGAGGAGAAATTTTGATAATTGGATTCTCGCAWCTGCTTCATACAATTGTGGAGTGGGTGGTTTGAAAAGAGTAATGAAAGCACARCAAGCAGAGAATTTCTTTGAGTTATACATGAACCGAGAAACAACACGCTACGTCTTCCGAATAATGGCATTGAAACTATTGATGGAAAATCCAAAAGCGTATGGTTTTAATCCTGAAAAGATGGAGTTGTACAAGCCGATTAAAACTCGAAAGATACTAGTCAAAGAATCAATTGCTGATTTGACAATTTGGGTGCGCAAAAATGGAAGCAACTTACGAATGCTGAAAGTTTTGAACCCTTGGTTAATTTCTAATAAATTGACAGTTTCGAAATCAACATATATTATTGAATTACCCGTAAAGTAATGGCAAAAGAGGAGCAAGAATACATAGAGGTCTTTGGAGCGAGAGAGCATAATTTGAAAAATGTTGACCTCAAGATTCCACGGAATAAATTGGTGGTCTTTACTGGCTTGAGTGGCTCAGGAAAGTCGTCATTGGCATTTGATACCATTTTCGCTGAAGGACAACGCCGCTACATCGAGACGTTCTCTTCGTATGCAAGACAGTTTCTAGGCGGGCTCGAACGACCAGACGTCGATAAAATTGAAGGGCTAAGTCCTGTTATTTCCATTGAACAAAAAACGGTTTCACGTTCTCCAAGATCAACAGTTGGAACGATTACTGAAATTTATGATTTCATGCGTTTGCTTTTTGCCCGCGTGAGTACCGCATATTCGTATGTGTCGGGTGAGCCGATGGTCAAATATTCAGATGATCAGATTGTTGATCTCATTATCGAACAATATGACGGAAAAAAAGTGATCTTCCTTGCTCCTAAAATTAAGGGACGAAAAGGTCATTATCGGGAATTGTTTGAACAAATTCAGAGGCTTGGTTTCACGAAAGTTCGAGTGGATGGTGAATTGAAGGATATCACCAAGGGAATGAAACTCGATCGCTATAAAATTCACGATGTTGATATTGTGATTGATCGACTTGCGATCTCTTCAAATGACCGTAAACGCATTTACGATTCGGTTGTGGTAGCAATGAAACATGGTTCCAAGGCGATGATGATCATGGACTTTGAGACAGAAGACGTACGGCACTTTAGTCGCATGTTGATGTGCCCAACAAGTGGAATTAGTTATCCCGAACCAGAACCTAGTTTATTTTCCTTCAATTCTCCTTATGGTGCGTGTAAATCATGCAGTGGTTTGGGAGAAGTATCAGAAGTGGATCTCGATAAGATCATTCCAGATGGTGCCAAGTCAATTAAGAAGGGGGGAATAGCTCCACTTGGAGCATACAAACGTACGTGGATTTTTGAAAAAATGGACGCGTTCTTAGTACAAGAAGGGTACAAATTGGATACACCAATTCAAGAAATTGATTCCGAGGTAATGAACGGGATTTTATATGGAAACGAAGGAATCGAACGCTCGAACAAGAACAACGATGTTCGATTTGAGGGGATTATCAATTTCATTGGCCGGCATTCTGAAGATAGTTCTGCAGCGGTTCAACGTTGGGCGCAAAGTTTCATGAATCGTAAAACCTGTTCCACGTGTAACGGAACGCGACTTAAAAAAGAGGCGCATTTTTTCAAGATCGGCGATAAGCACATCGGAACTTTAGCACAGATGGATATTTCTGATCTGAGCGATTGGTTCGCCAATATTGAAGATCACTTTACGGATCAACACAAGATGATCGCAACAGAGATCATGAAAGAGATCAATGCGCGATTGGGATTCATTGTTGAAGTTGGATTGACGTATCTAAGTTTACATCGATCTGCCAAAACACTTTCTGGAGGAGAAGCACAACGCATTCGTTTAGCGACTCAAATTGGAAGTGAATTGATGAACGTTCTATATGTATTGGATGAGCCTTCAATCGGTTTGCACCAACGCGATAATTCTCGCTTGATTCGATCCTTGCAACGTCTTCGCGATACAGGGAATTCTGTTATAGTTGTTGAGCACGATAAGGAAATGATTGAAGCGGCAGATTTTGTGGTCGATATTGGTCCTGGAGCAGGAGTGCATGGCGGATATATTGTCAATGCTGGGCCACTTAGTGAACTCACCAACAAAGACTCACTCACCAATCAATATTTGACAGGTGTTCGGAAAATTGAAATTCCTGAGAAACGAAGAAAAGGAAACGGAAAAAAATTGGTGCTCAAAGGTGCTACAGGTAGAAATTTGCAAAATGTCAACCTGACGGTTCCTCTTGGAACGTTCACGTGCGTTACTGGAGTTTCAGGAAGTGGAAAATCGTCATTGATCAACCAAACGCTGTATCCAATTTTACTCGCTGAAATTTACAATGGAGTTCGAAAACCACTTCCTTACAAGTCAATTTCAGGAATGGAACACTTGGATAAGGTGATTGAAATAAATCAAAGCCCAATTGGACGAACGCCACGCTCAAATCCTGCAACATATACGAAGCTCTTTGATGAAATTCGTTCCCTATATGCAACATTACCCGAAGCACAAATTCGTGGATATAAAGCGGGAAGATTCTCCTTTAATGTGAAAGGAGGTCGCTGTGAAACCTGTAGAGGTGGAGGAATGAAGGTGATTGAAATGAATTTCTTACCCGATGTTTTGGTTGAATGTGAGACGTGTAATGGTCGAAGATATAACCGTGAAACATTGGAGGTTCGATTCAAAGGAAAATCAATCAGTGATGTGCTTTCGATGACGATCGCAGATGCTGAGAAGTTCTTCGAAAAAATCCCGAAAATCAATCGAATATTATCGACCTTGGTTTCTGTTGGTTTAGGCTATGTGACCCTTGGTCAACCGTCAACAACCGTTTCTGGAGGAGAGGCACAACGAATTAAGTTATCCTTAGAATTGTCGAAACGAGGCACAGGAAATACAATGTATATCTTGGATGAACCTTCAACAGGTTTGCACTTCGAGGATATCAAGATGCTGCTTGCTGTTCTACAACGTTTAGTGGATGAAGGGAATACTGTTCTCGTAATCGAACACRAYKWRGAYATYRTRRMWGYYGCCGATSASATTATTGATATCGGCCCAGAAGGAGGAAAAGCTGGAGGATTTATCGTCTGCCAAGGAACGCCAGAAGCTATTGTGAAAAAGGCATTCAAGACTTCGCATACGGCACATTACTTAAAGGCTGAATTGGAAGCGTAGATTATTTCTTGTTGTCAAAATCCTTTTTGCGGATCAAGTATTTACGGTACATGGATTTTTTGCGAACCTTGAAAAAGAGAACCCTCTTAAGTACTTCGTCTGTTTTGCATTGGCCAAATGCTTCGTGTGTRTCAWAGTCGTTCAGTTCTGCGTAATTTATTATTTGTATTTCTCCATCAGGATTTTCTACTTCGAGGTAAATTAATGGTTCTGAGCACGGACAAATTGAGTTAAATGTAGCTTTTCGTTTYGTGATTTTTCGTGCATAAATGAGTGATGCAGGAACATCCGTAGACAGTTTTGCTGATGTTATTTTGTAGCCCAGTGGAACTTTAACGACCATTTTCGGTGGTGGTGTTGTGGGAAGGCAATCCARGTTGATCGAAGTTGTTTTTTTYACGACAGTTTTCAAGAAAAATCTTCCGCCTCTTTTCACACGATCAATTGTTCCTTTTATGGGAGACCAAGTTCCAGTTGAACCTTCTGATGTCCACAATTTGAATTCTGCGGTAGAGTCACAAGGATTCGCTACCCATGGAATATAGACGGCTATTTCGACTTCTTTACACATTTTCACTTCAAACATTCCTCCTGAAATTAATGGAGTTCCATCTGCAGTCATTGTGGTCAGGTTCGAATTTCGAATGCTTTCGCCAGTATTGTATTCAATAAATTGGAAGCAGTCTTTGATGGACAAGTAATCGCAAACGTTCATGGTAACTTCTGTTCCTTGAGGAAAAATCAGTGTTGTATCATATGAGCAATCTACTTCTTCAATTGGTTCCGGCATTGGAGGAGCGACCGCATACGTAAGTTCAAGCTCAACTATGATTTCAACTCTTCGATTCTTTCGCTTACCGGTGGAATTAGTATTAGCATCAACGGGCTTAGATTCGCCATAAAACATCTCTGATTCGTCATTTGGTCTTCGTTTTAAGCCCAAAAGCTCTTTTCGTACTGCTGCTACTCTGCGTTGCGATAATGAATAATTGTAAGAATCACTCCCATCACTATCCGTATGTCCATTTACTTCAATAGTCTCAATGAACTCATCTGATAGTTGAGCAATGAATGCATCTAATTTTGCTTGCTCAGCTTGACTGATTACATCCTTATTCGTTGCAAAGTAAACAGTGTGCAGGAGTTGATCTTGAGCAAATGAGCTAGACAAAAATAGAAGGGAGAATAGCAGTAGAGTTAGTGTTTTCATTGTAGAGGTTTAGAATGTAAAAACGGTGACATATTAAAGATATTGGAAATTGTGGAATGGAATGAAAGTACCGAAACTCCCAGTGATCATTCCTTGGTTTTGAAAGACAATTTGGAAGAAATGAACGTTTTTCAAACCCTCTTGTACCTATGAGTATCTAAATTGATCCTCATGAAAACTATTATCATCTCAATCCTCTTGCTTGGATTTGCACAACAAGTCGCTGCCAACAATTTTTTTGACCAATTATGCGAATTCAATCCAAATTGGACAAAATATGAAACCCGAATCGAGAATAAGGAAGCCATCCAATTTAATTCTGAGGCCGAATATATTCAGGCGCATCTAAGTTCGGTGCTTGTACTTCTTCGGTCGAATCCAACAGATCACCTAAACGTTTCGCAGCTTAGTTCGCGGTTTCATTTGATTGAAGTATTGGATGATTATCGCGTAGCTGGAAGATTCCCAATTAATTATTACCGAAATGAACGAATCCCTGTTTTTATCGACGAACATAACACGCACTGTGCTGTTGGTTTTTTATTGCGAGAAACGGGATATGAATCTTTAGCAAGGGATATCGCAGCAAAAGACAATTATGTTTGGGTTAAAGACATCTCTGATGCACGAGTGATCCAATGGCAGAAGAACTCTGGATTCACGCTTGAAGAACTGAAAATTATTCAAGGAGCGTATGATTCGTACATGCCCAATGCATTTGTCGCTCCAAACCGGTATGAAATTCCGCAAAAACCTGCCTGCACAGAAGTTTATTTTGAAGATGAAATTACCGGTAAAGAGTTAAAAAATACGGAAGCGAATGTCTGGCTTTATGGAGAAGGAACAAAAGGGATCCTGAATGGTAAATGGGAACAAAACTATGGCGTTGGTATTCCATGGATTGTCGGTTATTACAAAAACGGGAAACGAACTGGGCAATGGAAGGAATATTATCAGGGGACAAATATATTATGCCGAACGGAAAACTGGAGAGACGATGAACTCAATGGTGTTCGGATTCGATTTGATCGGGAAGGCGTAATTGTCGAAGAGATCCTATTTAAAAACGGAAAGGCAGTAAATAAAATAAACTATGACCGCGCTGAAGGTATAAAATCCGTTCGTACGCCATTGGATTCTGTAAACCTCTACACCGAAGTTTATACTTTGTCAGGAAGACTTTTGGCTACAGGAAACGAACGCGTACATAATCCTGGGAACTTGTTGTGGTTTCAGAATATTGAACTAACGGCCTTGAATTCTGTTGCGATTACCGCACGGTCATACGAACAAAATGAAGGTGTTCAATTCATTGGTGGAGGAAGCAATGGTCGGTTCGGAGGATCATTGAGTCGTAGCCTGTTCCAAACTCCACCACTCGTGGAATACAAAAAAGAAGGGAAATGGATCTATTATGGAGATGCCGATCAAGCTTTAGCAAAAGATTATCGTGCATTAACATTCGCCAAACGTATAAACGCCGATTTTCAACATTTTGGAATGGACTTAAGCGTTATGACCTCAGTAATGGATGAAATAAACTTAAAAAGTCAACTCGATTCTGTAGTCGTTCATTACACGAATAACTTGGTCATGGATTTTTTGGGATATGGTGAGAATGAATTTAAACATGTGCATTTTGCTTATCACGACAAAGATCCATCTACGCCAGAAATAGAGGGTTACTATTACCTCACTGAGCGCTTTAATTCATATGGAGCCCAACTTTTACCTCGCGTGAAGGAAGTAGGTGAGTGCAATGCAAATGGCTACCGAATTGGAGAGTGGAAGCATTTTGATGTGAATCAAAACCTGTTTAAATTGGAGAAGTACTTGATTCCACACAAAGAAGATGAACTCATATTGGGACGAAACTGAGTTCATCTGAATCAAAAAAAACGCCATTTCGATCTCGATTGAAATGGCGTTTTGCCTTGAACAAGAATTGAAGTAATTGATGTCGGGAAATAATTAACACTGTAGTCCGTTAATAAACTGTCACCAACCAAAAAATAATGCGATTACTGCTTCTAACTATCTATGTCCTCATTGGGGCAAACGCAAATGCTCAAGAAACCAAAACATCTATTGGCTTCGCGCTGAGTCCAAATTACTCTTCTGTACGATACGTGGATAATGGTGCGTTTTCTCAAAGCGATATTGAGTTAATTGAATTGCGTACAACAGGAGCGCCTGGGCTTTCTGGAAACGTATTTTTCCAATACGAATTAATGGATAAGTTATTTATCACGTGGGGATTGGGAATTCAAAACTATCGGTACAGTACGACGTATTATTCCCAAAGTCAAATTGAATATCCCGAACTCAGTGTAAAAACAACCTATAGCCAGTTTTATTTGCAATTGAGCGCATCGGTAAAATATCGAATTTACAAAACACTTTATGTTCGCGCAGGAATCGGGGCTGATGTATTGGCAGAGCAGCGAGTGGAGATTACTCAATCCTGTCCAACGTGCCAATATTATTATAAAGGTGATGATCATTCAAACTTCAAGGAGGCGATGCTTCCTGTCTCTCTAGGGGTAGGCTATGAACTCAAATTATCAGATCGACTCAACTTAATGAGTGAGTTATTTGGGACAATGGTTATGACAGATGCTAAATACTCTGTTACAAGTTCAAATTCTCTTCCGCAAAGACCACTTCAGATAGGATTTAGTCTTGGAATTATCCGTTCGTTTTGAGCCAATCAGATTTATTGAGGGCATAATAAACGGCATTGTCACCATAGATGTGAACCTCTTTTTCATACGTCAAGCCTAATTTCTTCATCAAGTTGGTTGAAGCAATGTTGTCCGGGTTCGCAAGAGAAATAATTCGATCCAATCCCAAATCATCAAAGGCAAATTTTACACATGGAAGTGTCGATTCGTATCCATAACCTTGACGCCAGAATTTATGTTTCAAGCGGTATCCAATATCGACTTCATCTAATTCAATGACATATTTCAATCCTGTGAAGCCCATAAATTCATTCGTTTCCTTGTGAATTACAGCGAATCGTCCGAAGTTATATTTTTCGTAATCGCCTAGTGTGTTTTCCTGAAGCATGTCACTAATATCTTCGACGCTCCCTGAAAATGGGCCGCCTAAATACTCCATCACTTCGGGACATGTATTCATTTCATAGGAAGCTTGGGCATCATCCAAGGTAAATGGACGCATGATCAAGCGCTCAGTTTCGATTATCTTTTTCATCGGGCTGAATATAAATATTTCGCAGCGATATGATAAAGATAGATTGTCATGAAGTCAATCGGTAACAATCTATCTGTTTTAGTATTAAACTATAGCTCAAAGTGGTTTAATCTTTTTTCTGATCTGGATATATGAATGATTTCGTTCCATCCTCAAGTATTACAATGATTGCTTTACCACTTTTATCCACAAAAGGGATATCAGAAGAAACAGGCGTCTGTACTCCATCCGGATAGGCGAATGACTGTTTACCGTCTTCATGAGTAATAATGATATTATCACCGTTTTCATCTTTCAATGGAATATCGGCAGGTATATATACCGATCCAAGTTCTGGATAGGCAAATGATTGTGTACCATTTTCAAGTGTTACAATTATATTATCACCATTGTCATTTACTAATGGAACATCTGATTGTCCCCGTGGATCTTCGAAAACAAAGGCCCGCCTTCCATTATCTAGGGTTACAATTAAAGGATCTCCGTTTTCATCCAAGAATAAAACATCGGATTGAGAAAAACTCCCGAAGGAAAGAAAAAAACAGAAAGTTGATACGAATAGGGTTTGAATGTAATTCATTTGAATAGGGTTTTAATGAAGTTGTTATAGCAGGATAGCCATTCATTATCAGAAAGTTACAACTGAAAATATTAATTGATGGTTAATTTTCTATCGTAGACTTGTCTTTTGCCCGTTTCTGCTTTTGTTTCTCTTTGAAGAAATCCTTACTCGAGATATAAATGATTTTTTCTACTTCCGCACAAATATTCCCGTTTGAATCAACAAGGTTTACATCCAATTTGATGTCAATTTCATTCTGCGCGGTAACATCAGCTTTAATTTTCTCAATCAGTTCTTTGGAAACGTTGAATTCAGCAAACAAGGTTGAAGTTCCAGGACGTTTGAACTTAATGGTCGCCATTTTATCCCAAACAACGTAAGATTTCCCTAAAAGATTGAGCAATTGGACCATGTAAATCCCATCGAGACAACTATACATATGACCGCCATACATCGTTCCAACGTAATTCCGCGTTTTGTAATTGAGTCGAATTTTGATTTTAATGTATTCCAAGTTTTCACTTGCCTCAACAATCCGTCCGCCACTTCGTCGGTACATCGGAGAAATATTGAAGAAAAATTTGAAAGCACGACCAGTTCCTATTTTACGACCGACCCACTCACCAAATTTAACCATGATTTACTTTTTTTGATTTGTCGATTTGTCGATTTTCCGATCGCTACGCTTTCCGATAGTCCGAAGATGCAAATGTAAGTTAAGCTAAACTGTTCACACTTTGAATGGATCATTAGATTTTTGGAGTATTTCGTACTTGGATTTAGATCGATTTTCCGATCGCTGCGCTTGCCGATAGTCGGAAGATCCAAATGTAAGTTAAGCTAAACTGTTCACGCGTTGAAAGGATCATTAGATTTTTGGAGTACTTCGTACTTGGATTTGGTTTTTCTTCGTTTAGTTCAATAAATGAACACGAAGTATCCAACAATCCAACGCGGAGCGTCTAAAATCGAATAACTCAACCTATCAACTACTTAATCCAATGATCCAATAATCCAAAAATCCAACCTCCAAACTACGTCATCGAAAAATCGGATAATCTGAAGATCGGAAAATCGACCTTACTCCTCAAACTTCTTAAACAAAATCGAAGCAATATGACCTCCAAAACCGAAAGTATTACTCATACCATACGTCATTTCTTTTGGTACTGCTTTCCCCATTGGGAACAGGAAATTGTCTTTAAAATCAGGTTCAACTTCCTTCGTGTTGATTGTTGGTGGAACCATTCCTTCTTTCAAGGCTAATACCGTTGCAATTCCTTCAATCGCGCCAGCTGCTCCAAGCAAGTGACCTGTCATTGATTTCGTTGCCGAGATTGCCAATGATTTTCGTTTTCCAAAGACGCGATTCGCTGCAATTAATTCGCTTTTATCACCAAGTGGTGTTGATGTTGCGTGCATATTCACGTAATCAATTTGATCCGCCGTAATTCCGGCTTCGCGCATTGCTTCGTTCATTCCCAATACCGCTCCATCTCCATCAGGATGTGTTCCAGTTAGGTGATATGCGTCTGCAGCCATTCCGCCACCAACAATTTCTCCAAAGATCGTTGCTCCACGTTTTTTCGCGTGCTCGTATTCTTCTAAAATAAGTGCTCCTGCTCCTTCTCCCATAACGAATCCATCTCGGGAAACGTCAAATGGTCGTGAGGCACTTTTGGGATCATCATTCCCCATAGAAAGTGCTCTTGCCGATGCAAATCCTCCCATTGCTGCTTCTGTAATCGCTGCTTCTGATCCTCCACTGACAATCATGTCGGCTTTGTCCCATTTGATGTAGTTGAATGCTTCAATTAAGGCTGTATTTGATGTTGCACAAGCCGAAACCGGGCAGAAATTTACACCGCGAAGTCCATATTTAATGGAAATAATTCCTGATGCAATATCAACGAGAATACGTGGAATAAAGTATGGTGTAAATCGTGGAGTACCATCACCACCAACGTATTCTTTCATTTGGTCTTGGAAGGTTTGAATTCCCCCATTTCCAGATCCCCAAATTACGCCGATACGGTCTTTGTTCAATCCTTCGAAATCGATATTACCATTCGTCAGTGCTTGATCAACTGCGTAAAGTGCATAAAGTGAAAACGGATCATATTTGCGAATTTCTTTCACGTGAAAATGATCTTTCAAATCAAAATCCTTCAACTCACAGGCAAACTGTGCTCGAAACTTTGATGCGTCAAATTTTGTTATTGTTCCAGCTCCACTTACTCCATTTTTCAGGTTTTTCCAGTAAGTATCAACGTCGTTTCCTATTGGAGTCAATGCTCCCATTCCTGTAATTACAACTCTTCTCATGCTAATAGTTTTGGGTTAAAGGAAGCCAAGTTCCAACTTCGCTTCTTCACTCATCATGTCTTTATCCCAAGGTGGATCGAATACTATATTCACTTTTGCGTCTTTCACATCTGGATGACCTTTCACTTTATCTTCTACCTCTTTGGGCATGGATTCTGCTACAGGACAATTCGGTGATGTCAAGGTCATTTCTATCGTGACACAATTCTCTGAGTCGATTTTCACTTCGTAAATCAATCCCAACTCGTAAACGTCAACAGGAATCTCCGGGTCATAGACCGTTTTGAGAATGTCAACAATTTTATTTTCTAAATCATTCATAATACTTTCTTAACTAGCCGCGATTGCACTTAATTTCATTCGTTTTACCATGCTCGCTAATCCATTTGACCGGGTAGGAGATAGGTGTTCGTGTAATCCGATTTCTTGAATAAATCGAAGTTTTGTTGTCGCGACATCTTTAGGTGTTTCTCCGTCCAATACGCGAACTAACAATCCGATAATGCCTTTGGTAATGATTGCATCAGAGTCAGCAGTGAAATTCATTTTCCCATCTACAACGTCAGTATTCAACCATACGCGCGATTGACAGCCTTCAATTAGTTTGTCATCCGTTTTATTTTCTTCTGAAATCATCGGAAGCTCTTTTCCGAGTTCAATAATATATTCGTACTTGTCCATCCAGTCATCAAAAATGGCGAACTCGTCAATTATATCTTGTTGTTTTTCCTCTAGTGTCATTTCCTTTTCTGTATTCTATTCTAACCTTATCCCTTCACTAATGTTGGGTCTTCAAAAGCAGTACTTTTTCTTATTGTATAATTAACGAAGCATATTGAGGCTGCGTTTCATTGCTCGAATGAATACATCAATCTCTTCTTTCGTGTTGTAAAATGCGAACGATGCACGAACTGTACCCGGGATTTGATAGAATTCCATCAAGGGTTGTGTACAATGATGTCCTGTTCGAACTGCAATTCCCTGTTTGTCTAAAAGTGTTCCTAAATCAAATGGGTGAATGCCGTCAACTACAAATGAAACAACACTTGTTTTCTTTTCGGCTGTTCCAATGATTCGGAGTCCGTCAAACTCTAGCAATTTTTCTTCTGCGTAATTCGCTAATTCTGTCTCGTGAGCGTGAATAGCCCCCAGGTCAAATTCAGAGAGATAAGAAATTGCTGTTCCGAGGCAAATTCCACCAGAAATATTAGGAGTCCCTGCTTCGAATTTATGTGGAAGCTCGTTGTATGTTGTTTTCTCAAATGTCACTTTCGCAATCATGTCGCCTCCTCCTTGGTAGGGTGGCATTTGATCAAGGATTTCTTTCTTTCCGTACAAAATCCCGATACCCGTTGGACCGAAAACCTTGTGAGCTGAGAATGCGAAGAAATCACAGTCCAATGCTTGAACATCAATTTTAATGTGCTGAATACTTTGTGCGCCATCGATTAGAACATACCCTCCAATATTGTGCGTTTTTTCAATGATCTCTTCAATTGGATTGATCGTTCCAAGCGTATTTGAAATATGTGTGATCGAAACTAATTTTGTCTTCGTCGAAAGCAATTTGTCGAATTCATCCATGATCAATTCACCAGCTTCGTTGATCGGAATAACTTTTAGGATACATCCTTTTCGTTCACAAAGCATTTGCCAAGGAACAATGTTGGAGTGGTGTTCCATTGCTGAGATGATGATTTCATCTCCTTCAGTGAAAAGTTCACCCAAACTATTCGCAACAAGGTTAATCGAATCAGTTGTTCCTTTTGTGAAAAGTACTTCTTCAGAAAGAGGAGCATTGATGTATTTTTGAATGATTATTCGTGCGTCCTCATACTGTGCTGTTGCCAACTGACTTAAGAAATGGACTCCACGGTGAATATTCGCATTATTATTTGTGTAATATTCTGTAATCGCGTCAATGACAACTTTTGGTTTTTGTGATGTTGCTCCATTGTCGAAATAGATTAAATCCTTGCCATTCACTGTACGGTGAAGCGTTGGGAAGTCTGTCCGAATGCGACTTACGTCAAATGGAATCGAAATATCGTCTGTTATCATACCGCAAAGATACGAAAAGCCTTTATTTGGAAAGATTCTAAGTTGGTAATTTGAGTTACATATGTTTTTAGTTTGAAATAGGTAGAATAGCTTGAGAAAGATAGAAGTTTACCCAACGACAAAAGGTGCTCAATTTCTTGGCACCTTTTGGATTATTTTACTCAGAAATTCCAGGGACTTATTTTATTTTTTCGCCTGTATCAGATTTGTTCTTTTTACAGTTCTTAAATTCGGTTTTATCAATACCACCGTCGCCATTTGCGTCTAGTTTTGAGAATTTCTTTTCAAGATCGATCGGTTTTCTGTTTTCATTCTTTTCTTGACGTTTGGCATCAGCTTCTGCTTTGTGAGCAATGAATTCTGCTTTACTGATTAGCTCATTCCCATCAGTATCCATTTTCGCAAAATGTTTACTTCCATCTTTTTTTGGTTTTTTATGGGCTTTTTCTGAGTGGTTCTCACGGGCTTGATCAAGTTCCGTTTTATCGATGTTTCCATCTCCATTTGCATCCAGTTTTGAAAATTTCTTTTCAGGATCCATTGGTTTTCGGTTCTCTTTTTTTTCTTGACGTTTCGCTTCAACTTTTTCCTTATGCGCGATGAATTCTGCTTTGTCAATTTTCCCGTCAGCGTTTGCGTCTAGTTTTTCGAATTTCTTCTCGCAGTTCTGAGGTTTTTGTCGATCATCTTTTTCTTGTGCGTTAACAACAGTTACAGACATCAATGCCAATGCTACGATTCCAAATTTTAATGTTCTCATGATTTTTGTTTTTCTAGTTATGCTTCACTACTTAGATAGGGGAAACTAGAAAAGGTTTAATCACGCATTCGTTTTTTTAAAGTAGATCAGGAATTCTTTGTTTCCATCGCCTCCAAGTATCGGAGAATCAATCAGATCAATAAATGTTAAATTGTTCAACTTTCCAGCACGTTTGATGTTCTCGATCACGGTTGGGTAGAGCTTTTTGTCTTTTACGATTCCTCCTTTGCCAATGTTTTTCTTTCCAACTTCGAATTGTGGTTTAACCAATGCGATGACAAAGCTGTCTTCTTTAAGGAAAGAATGAATAAACGGAAATATTTTTTCGAGCGAGATGAAAGAAACGTCGATTACACAGCCATCGTTCATTTCAGGAATAATTTTCGGTAATAATTCGCGGACATGTGTTTGTTCCAAATTAACCGTGCGCTCATCTGAATCAATTCGCTGATGTAACTGCTTTGATCCAACATCAACACAAAATACTTTGGACGCACCATTTGTCAATAATACTTCAGTAAATCCACCAGTAGATGCTCCAATATCCATGAAAGTTCCATCCTTAATCGTCGGATTCCATTTTTCGATAGCTGCGAGAAGTTTGATTGCGCCTCGAGAGACCCACGGAATTTCTTCCGCCAACATTTCAATTTCACAATCTACAGGAAAGCGTTTCCCYGTCTTTGTAATCAGYTTCCCATTTACATTCACACCCGTTTCACGAATGATTCTTTCCGCTCTCGTTCTAGTCGAAACCAGCTTTCGTTGAATTAAAATTTTATCCAGACGTTCTTCCTCCATGGCGCAAAGATAGTTGAATCAAGCTCGGTTTTTCTATAGTTGAATTGAATAATGTGGTTCTCGATAATAAACTCTTTCGAAACGGCATCACTCATCTAGCGAGTAACAACTATATTTGCATTTTATTTTAAGGTTGTGAAGACAGTTTATATTACGAGAAGAGAGACATTTAACGCCGCACATAAGTTGTGGAATGAGAAATGGTCTGAAGAAAAGAATCAAGAAGTTTTTGGAAAGTGCAGTAATCATAACTGGCACGGACACAATTTCACAATTTATGTTACTGTAAAAGGTATTCCAAATCCAGAAACGGGATTTGTAATTAATTTGAAGGATCTTAGTCTAATTATAAAGGACGAAGTTATAGAGCCGCTCGATCATAAGAATTTGAACTTGGATGTTCCGTTTTTAAAAGGGATGTTAGCATCTACAGAAAATGTGATCATTGCAGTTTGGGATCGAATGAAAGAACCAATTGCAAAAGCTGGAGGAGAATTGTGTAAGATCAAATTGGTTGAAACAGAAAATAACTTCGTTGAATATTTTGGAGGAAACGAACCATTTTAGGTCGAACCTCAAAAAAAAGAAGCCGACGTGAAACGTCAAGAGATTAACAAATAAGGGAAGCCAAGTATATGTCAAATGAATTCAGATACAACGATCAAATAACGGAAAGCTTGAAAGGGCATTACGAAGAAGTGATCAAAGGAATAGGTGAAGATCCAAATCGTGAAGGATTACTCAAAACACCAGAACGAATGGCAAAAGCTATACAGTTTCTAACAAAAGGGTACGATCAAGATCCTGATGAGATTGTTAAGCAAGCAATTTTCCATGAAGAATATTCTGAAATGGTGATTGTGAAGGATATTGAATTGTATTCTTTGTGTGAACACCACATGCTGCCATTTTTCGGGAAAGCACATGTTGCGTACATTCCAAATGGTACAATCGTTGGATTGAGCAAGATTCCACGAGTAGTAGATGCTTATGCACGAAGATTGCAAGTTCAGGAACGATTGACGATTGAAATTCGCGATTGTATCCAACGTACACTTAATCCAAAGGGAGTAGCTGTTGTAATTGAAGCGGAACACATGTGTATGCAAATGCGAGGAGTTCAAAAACAAAATTCGTCTACGACCTCAAGTGCGTTCACAGGATTGTTTATGACGAATGATTCAACGAGAAAAGAATTTATTAACTTAGTACAAGCTAAATTACATTAAGATGAATCAAGTATTAGATCAAGACCAAAGCTTCTCTCGAGAACTAAGTAGAGAGTTTTTTAAGAACGTTTATGGGTATATGTTTGGTGCATTAGCTGTTTCAGGTATTATCGCATATTTAACAGGAACAGAAGAGTTTGTGGATACTTACTTCATGAACATTGATGCATATGGGGGGAGGAGTATGAGTCCGCTGATATATGTAGTTATGTTCGCTCCTATTGGATTGGGATTGCTTATTCAAATGGCTTATAAACGTTTATCGTTAGGCGTGTTGTTGGTGGCCTTTTTAGCTTACGCCGTGCTTATGGGGTTGATGTTTGGGATTGTTTTAATGGCATATACTACTCAATCTGTAGCGGTTACGTTCTTTATTACGGCTGGAGCTTTCGGAGCAATGGCTGTTCTGGGGTATACGACGAATACGGATCTCACGAAAATGGGAAGTCTGCTCTACATGGCTTTCATTGGAATTTTTATCGCAAGTATCGTAAACTACTTCATTGGAAGTGAATTTATAGATTACGCGATTTCCATCATTGGTGTGTTTGTATTCACAGGGTTGACAGCGTACTACATGCAAAAACTGAAAAATGTTTCACAAGACACTACGCTTTCTGGAATTGATCGAAATAAGATTGCACTTGTTGGTGGATTAATGCTTTACATCATGTTTGTCAATTTATTCATGGTGCTTCTTCGCTTGTTAGGAAGAGATTAAACCTCGAACATTTTTATTCTAAAACGCCATTCAACAGTTTGAATGGCGTTTTTTTATTCCTTAATCTGAATTCAGCGAAGTATTTTCTTTACCTTTGAAAAAAAAACAAAATACCATGTCGGATAATTTTTTTGAAAGTTCAACAGCAGCAATAGGAACCATTGTAACAATTGTATTGTTATCAATCGTATTAGGACTCGTTTTCTTCGGTTAGTACGCCTAATTTTTAAGATAATTGTCCTGTCATTCCCCTCGGGAAGATGGGATTTTTTTTTGCCTAAAATTAAAATAACTCCATGCCCTTTAATACCATTTTTGCTTGGATGATGAAGAAACGAATGCATCAAATTGATTTGTTTCGGAAATACCCCTTTGATGTTCAGCAAGAAATCTTCGATCGACACATTGTCGCTGGTAAGAAAACGGTATATGGTACCGTAAATAATTTTCATTCGGTTAGATCGTATAAAGATTTTAAGGCGATAGTTCCTTTGCAAGAATATGAGGATGCAAAGCCATGGATTGATCGAATCATGGCCGGTGAACAAAACCTGCTTTGGCCGACTGATACAAAATGGTTTGCAAAAACATCTGGAACTACGAGTAGTCGGAGTAAATTGATTCCTGTCACGAAGGATTCACTAGAAGGTTGTCACTATAAAGGAGGGAAGGATTTGCTCGCGATGTACTACGACAATCATCCCAAATGCAAATTGTACAAAGGAAAACACCTAATCATTGGTGGGAGTGCAGAAATCAATCAGCTCAGTGCCGATTCCTATTTTGGAGACTTATCAGCAATAATCGTTAAAAATTTACCTTGGTGGATTGAAGTACGTCGAACTCCTGCAAAAGAGATTGCGTTGATGAGCGAATGGACCGAGAAGATCGAAAAAATGGCCCATTCAACAATCAAACAAGATGTGTGCATCATTGCTGGAGTTCCAAGTTGGACAATGGTTCTTGCCAATCGAGTATTGGAAATTACTGGAAAATCGAATTTAAAAGAAGTCTGGCCAAACCTTGAGTTGTTCATGCACGGGGGCGTAAGCTTTGAGCCGTATCGCGAGCATTTTAAAAAGTTGATTCCTGATCCTTCGATGAACTATGTCGAAACGTACAATGCTTCAGAAGGGTTTTTCGGAATTCAAGATCAGGTGAATTCTGATGAGATGCTACTCATGCTCGATTACGGAATTTTCTACGAGTTTATTCCAATGAGTGATTTCAAAGGAACAGAATCTACAGAAATCATGTCTATTTCAAATGTTGAATTGGGTGTGAATTATGCAATGGTTATCTCAACAAATGCAGGATTATGGCGTTATATCTTAGGTGATACTGTCAAGTTCACTTCGCTCGATCCATTTCGATTTAAAATTACAGGAAGAACCAAAAGTTACATCAATGCTTTTGGAGAAGAAGTGATAGAAGAGAATGCAACAGCTGCAATAGCAGAAGCTAGTAGAAGAACAAATGCTGTTGTGCGTGAATTTACGGCTGGTCCAGTTTATATGGAAGGCGATAAGCAAGGTGCCCATGAATGGTGTATTGAGTTTGTGAAATCTCCGGATGAAATGGATCGTTTTAAACTCATCCTGGATGAGAAATTGCGAGGAGTGAACTCTGATTATGACGCGAAACGTTACAATAACTTTGTTTTACTTGAGCCGAAGATTAATATTGTCGAAAAAGGAACCTTCGATCAATGGTTGGAATCAATTGGAAAGCTAGGTGGACAAAATAAAGTTCCGAGATTGTCAAATAACCGTGTTATCTTGGAACAGATATTGCAATTGACTAAGCCAATGCAAGAGCATTAATATATCTAAACCGTTTTCAAGATTTATCGGGTTTAGATTATTATCGTGAATTAAAAATGATGAAAAGAATAATCGGTCTAATGATAATGTTACTTGTTTTCGGAGCCTCTGCTCAGGATACAACAGGCATTCGTTTGATCGAGAAATCGAAAATCACATTGGATTCATTAGCGTATTGGAACATGGACGCTCTCGGAAATCATTTAGTTTCCTTGAACGGAACGATTTCTAAAATTGATACCTCTGGGAAAATTCAATACACGCAAAGTATTCGATCCTACGGGGAGACATCAGCAATGGTGAGTATCAATACAATGAAATTGGTCCACTTTTCAGAAGAGCAACAGACTTTGTGCTTTCTCGATAACACATTGACAGCCTCAGAAGATTGTCTTGAACTTGCAGATCAATCGATCGTTAATGCGACATTAGTGAGTTCTTCAAGCCAGCCGGACAAGATATGGGTGATGGATCAATTGAATTCTACCTTGTACCAATTGCCAATTCTTGGAAATGATCCTACGCGACAGATTGGGAACTTGGGAGGACTGTTGAATTTCAATTCAGTCAATCAAATTAAAGAAGCAGGGAATAAATTGTATGTCTTGACTTCAGAAGGGATTTTCATTCTTGATATTTATGGTTCCCTGATCGATGTCATCCGAAAAGAAGATATCACTTACTTTGACGCAAATGAGTCACACCTTTACATACTTAATGACGACAAACTGGAGATTCGCCATGTCAGAACAGGTGCAACAACGTCAATTCCCTTGCCAGTACCAAATGTATTCCAAGTGAAAATTGTGAACGGAGCCCTCTTCGCACGAACTCCAGAAAATGTTCATAAGTTTGAGCTTCAAATGCTCGATTAAACCTTGTTCGTTGACGCAGAATTATTAATTTAGTCAGTCCAAAAACAATCGATTATGCATGTTGCAATAGCAGGAAATATAGGAGCTGGGAAAACGACTTTAACGAAGTTACTCGCCAAACATTACGGATGGATAACTCACTTCGAAGATGTGGAGCAGAATCCTTATCTGAATGACTTCTACGAAGATATGCAACGATGGTCATTCAACCTTCAGATCTATTACCTTAATAGTCGATTTACGCAGGTTCAAGAAATCCAACAGTCGGATAAAACGGTTATTCAAGATCGTACAATTTATGAAGATGCATTCATCTTTGCTCCGAACTTACACTCGATGGGATTGATGACAACACGGGATTTTGAAAATTACTTTTCATTATTCAACTTGATGGATTCGTTCGTTTCGCCTCCAGATTTATTGATCTATTTGCGTGCAAGTGTTCCTACTTTAGTGAATCAAATTCAACGACGTGGACGTGATTATGAGGAAAGTATTCGTCTTGATTACTTGAAACGTTTGAATGAACGTTACGAAGCATGGATCTCAACGTATGACAAAGGGAAATTGTTGATTATCGATGTAGACAACAATAACTTCGCGGAGAATCAAGAAGATTTAGGAAAGATCATCAATACGATCGATGCTGAAATCAATGGATTGTTTTAATTCAATCACAAAAATCACTTTATGAAAAGCATAGTTGTAACAGGGGCTGCCGGATTTATCGGAAGTTGCCTTGTCAGTCGATTGAATAAGGCTGGATACAATAACATCATTGTTGTCGACGATTTTTCGAAGACAGAGAAAGATGGGAACTTGGACGGTAAAACGATGATCGCTAAGGTTGGGCGAAAGGATTTTATTGCCTGGTTGAAGGATTTTGGTGAAGAAATTGATTTCATATATCACATTGGTGCTCGAACGGATACTACTGAATTTGATGTTTCGATTTTTGATGAATTGAACCTCAATTATTCGAAAGCAATATTCGAAAGCTGCGTGAAGTTTAAGATCCCCTTAGTTTATGCAAGTTCTGCTGCAACCTACGGTTTGGGAGAGTTTGGATACAAAGATGATCATTCTGTGATCGAGAAGTTGAAGCCACTTAATCCTTATGGTGATTCAAAAAATGATTTCGATAAATGGCTGTTGAAGCAAACTGAATTTCCACCATTTTGGGCAGGATTGAAGTTCTTCAATGTTTATGGTCCAAATGAATTTCATAAAAGCCGAATGGCATCTGTGATTTTCCATGCATTCAATCAAATAGGAAAGACCGAAGGAATGAAATTGTTCCGATCGCACAATCCAGATTACAAAAATGGAGAGCAATTGCGCGATTTCGTTTATGTGAAGGATGTTGTTGAAGTGTGTCGCTACTTGATGGAATCTTCACCTGAATCGGGAATCTACAACTTGGGTTCTGGAACGGCACGTACTTTCTTGGATTTGACAAAGAATACCTTCAAGGCAATGGGGAAAGAAGAAAATATTTCGTTTGTCGATACGCCAGCAGATATTCGCGACAAGTACCAATACTATACAGAAGCAGACATGTCAAAATTGATCAATTCTGGATACGATATTCCGTTTCATACCTTGGAAGAAGGAGTGAAGGATTACGTGGAGAATTATTTGGCTACTGAGACTTATTATTAACTGAATTGTGATCCAACTCGATGCAAATAAAGTTGTTGAGACAATCAATGTCTTGAAATTAAGAATCACTGACAGGTTTCCTGACTCTGGTTTGGAAAAAGTGTGCGGTGATTTTCTGGAACTTGCAAAGACGACAAAGAAAAATGCTGAATGGATTGGTAAGCCGAATTTGTTTCTTCGCATCTCTTCTTATTTCGTGATTTTGGTCGCAATTGTAGGTGTTGTTTATTCGATAACTTTCGTTGATTTAAGTATAAATGACAACCATTTGGTGAACTTTATCACCTTACTCGAAGCCTTATTGAATGATATCGTACTTCTTGGTGCAGCTATCTTCTTCTTGGTTACAATTGAATCGAGGGTTAAAAGACGACGGGCGCTTGTACGGCTGAATGAATTGCGAGTAATTGCCCATGTGATCGATATGCATCAATTGACTAAAGATCCTAGTGTGATTGGTAAGTCAAGTATGAATACGCCAAATTCACCCGTACGAGTGTTCACAAAGTATGAACTGGAACGCTACCTTGATTATTGTTCTGAGGCGATGTCATTGATCTCAAAAGTCGCTGTTTTCTATGCACAAAGTCTTCCGGATGAAGTTGTAGTTAGGTCGGTCAATGAAATTGAAGAATTAACCAATGGTTTGAGTCGAAAGATTTACCAGAAATTGATGATTTTAAATAGAGCAAAAGACTAGGTTGAGTAAATAACAATCCGACAATCCGATCTCCACTTTGCGTCAGTCTAATGTCTATTTCCCAGCCAAATACCACTCTTTCAAGCTCGAACTCATCAAATCTTCTTCCGTATCAACATCATTCAAGGTTTCAATAATTCCTACAGAATGACCTTTCGATTTCAATTCTTT